>DASWGL010000391.1:0-3423 GCA_036393735.1 Gemmatimonadaceae bacterium
GTTGCTGCGTCAGGCGTTAGCCCATTGCGCAAAATTCCCCACTGCTGCCTCCCGTAGGAGTCTGGACCGTGTCTCAGTTCCAGTGTGGCCGATCACCCTCTCAGGCCGGCTACCGATCGTCGCCTTGGTAGGCCATTACCCTACCAACTAGCTAATCGGACGCGGACTCCTCCAAAGGCGAGAGATCTTGCGACCCCCCTTTGACCTCTCGGTCATATGCGGTATTAGCCCGAGTTTCCCCGGGTTATCCCCCACCTCAGGGCAGATAATCCACGTGTTACTCACCCGTTCGCCGCTCGACTCGGGTATTGCTACCCGGCCTCGCTCGACTTGCATGTGTAAGGCACGCCGCCAGCGTTCATTCTGAGCCAGGATCAAACTCTCCAGTTGAACTCTGCGGTCTTGCGACCGCCTTAACTTGAAGTCTGATTTGCTGACAATCAGTCTGGACGACTGATGTTATTCGGGACGCCATCTCGCGATGACGTCTCTTGTGTTTCTAGTCGAAGATTCGCATGCGAATCTCCAAAGGAATCACGTTGTCTGTCTTGCTATCCTATTCAGTTGTCAAAGAGCCGACTTCGTCGAAAGGGCGGCAGTCTGCCGAAACCCTCCCGTCCGTGTCAAGCAGAATGTCTCCGTGCGCTTCTCGAGACCGCGCGAAGCCATTCCGGTTGACCCGGACATCGCTCACTGCATCGATGTTTGGGGATTTGAAAAGATCGAACTGCCTGTGTCGCCGGGACCGATGAGTGTATGTCCCGTCCCGCTGCCTGTCAACTTCTCGCCCGGAACTCTCCTAACTTCCTGACACTGCTAGCTATTCCACCCAACGCGACCGCCGCTCCGACTGCCCGTAACCGATGATAACGACCGGCAATCGGCATCTATTTCCGCGGTCTGTGCACAAAGCCTTGTGCACAATCGACTTAGCTCAGCCTTTCAAGGATCCGGTCCCGCGCAGGGACCATGCAGAACGCCCCTCCCTACCACCCTATTCCGGCAACTCCATCCTCTCCGCCACCGCGCGCTGCAGATCCTTCCTCCGCACCTTACCCAGAGCCGTCCGCGGGATCGCATCCAATCGATGAACCCGCCTGATCCGTTCGAACGGCAGAGCACCCTCGTTGAACGCCTCCGTCACCGCGCGTGCGTCCGCAGCCGTGGTCGCCAGATGGATCACCGATCCCAGCCGTTCATCGTCCACCGCCACCAGTACCGCATCCACCTCACCGCGCACGCTGTCCAGCAACTCTTCCAGACGGGAAACGCTCACGAGCTCGCCGCCGATCTTCACGACATCATCTACCCGTCCGTAGACTTCGAGAGCGCGCCCTCTTACCTCGCCGAGATCGTTCGTCAAGAACCAGCCATCACGCTTCGGATCCGTCAGCCTGCCATCGCCATCGACATAGCCACTCAGCAGGGAAAAGCCACGAACCGCCAGGCGGCCGTCCTCAGTGCTTCGCACCTCGAGGTGGTCGAGCACGATGAGCTCGGGCGATGACCCGCGGGCAGTCGCCACTTGTGAGCAGCACTCGGTCATCCCATAGCTTGGAAGCACGGGCCAGCCCAGCTCGCGCGCTGCGTCATAGGTATCGATTCGAAGGGGGCCGCCGCCGACGACAATCGCCCGCAGCGAGCGAGGCGCGCGCAATGCCGCCCGCACCAGATCGACGACTTGCGCCGGCACGAGTGCCGACAGTGTGACTCGTTCCGCGTCGCACGAACGCGCGAACTCCCGCACGTCCCAGACGGCGCTCACGACGCGGGCCCCGCTCAGAAAACTGCGCGCATGAATTGCGAGACCTCCGACATGGAACGCCGGGAGCACACACGACCAGACATCTTCGCGATTCGCACCAAGATGTCGATTGACAGCGGCAGCCGAGGCGAGGATCGCGTTCTTGGAGAGGGCGACGAGTCGCGGAGCGCCCGTCGATCCTGACGACGCAATGAGCACGTGTCCCGTCAGGCGAGCCTGCTGCGCGGCATGCTCGAGCGTCTCGCGCTCCGCGGCGGGCAGCCGGGGATTCAGAAGAACATGACTCTCGTCACTTCGCCAGTCGATCAAGAGTCAGTGATCCGCGAACCAATCATTTGGGCTACCGGGCGACCTGTTCGCAGAGCTGGCGGAAGGACGGCGCGAACACGCGCGGGTCAGGAGAGCGCGACGGATCGCGACGTTTGTACTCGCGGACATCGGCGACTGCGCTTTGCTTGAGTCCATCGTCGCGTTCGCCGCCGATCAGGTACAGCGAGTACCGCGCCGCGGCGCGGAACAGCGCTGCCTGACCTCGCCCATTCGCGGCGACCTTATCGAGACTTGCCAGAACCGAATTGACGCGTTGATAGTCGCCGCGAAGATAAGCGCGGACCGCGTCAGCGAGTTGAGGATCGATCGCCACCCGCTGGGAACTCGCCTCCGGAGAAGTATTGAGCGCCGTCTGCAAATTCTGCCGCGAGGCCGAGACCGATGTCCTGACGTGCGAAGCTTTGTCGATTGCGGAAGCGAGAGCCGCGCGCGCGCCGGCTGCTCGCGATGAGGCTTTGCTGGATTTGAGGAGCTTCCTGGCGTCGGTGCTAATGCGCTCCAACGCCTGCTTGGCCGCGCTAGGCTCGACGTCATCGCGCTTCGGCTTCGCGACGCTACCCACGGTGTCGTTCACGACCGCAGGCGGGCGATTGTCCTGCGGCGGTGCCACGCGTGGGGCGAGAGGATCCGATGGTTGCAGCTTCTCCGTCGCGGGCCCACCCGCGGCCGGCTTCGTTTTTTCCGGTGCGGCTGACGCGGTCGCATGCTGCTGGCCTGGAGGCGCACACGCCGACAGGACCTGTTTCAGATCGCGATACTCAGCGAGACGAACGATCGCTCCCTGCTGCTCGGAACTTTGAAGCTCGGGCAGGGCCTCGTTGCATCGACTGAGCTTCGCGAGCGCCATTCCGAGGTAGAAATGCGGCGTGTAGGGGACGTAGCGCGTTCCGTAGATGAACACCTTCTGCGACGACTCCGTCCCGTTCGCAGCGATCGCCGCCGTCATCGCGGCGACGACATCACTCCACTGCCGGCGATCGTAGGCGATGATCCCCTTCTTGAATGCATCTTCATAACTCGCGGCAAAGCCCGCGGACGCGAAGGCGAAGACGATCACACCTGCGGCGAGTGAGCGGTTGCGCATGGGCCTGTCCTTTTGCAGCGCATTCTAATCGAATCCACGACTTATTTGGCAGAACAGATGGCACGGCCGGGTCTGCGTGAACGATGGAAATGAATCCTTACGACACTTCCGCTCCGTAATAGAATCGCGAGCACAACACAATTGACTTCTGGATAGAAAGGGGACCACTCATGAGTCGTCGCTTTCTTCAGAGCTTCTTCGTGGCTGCGCTTTGTCTTGGCGTTGCCTTGTCCGTCGCCGCGCA
>DASWGL010000392.1:0-3904 GCA_036393735.1 Gemmatimonadaceae bacterium
TTAGCTGCCAGCTGTGCTACTCAAGTCTCGCACCCGTTCAGTTGTCCTTGCCTGCGTCAGTCCCTGAGCTGTGACAGTCCCTCGTACAATGCGAGCGACTGCGGATTCGCCAGCGCCTCCGTGTTCTTCACCGGACGCCCGTGAATCACCTCGCGCACCGCCAGCTCACTGATCTTTCCGCTGATCGTGCGCGGAATGTCCTCGACCTGAATGATCTTCTTCGGCACATGGAGTGGCGTCGTGTTCTCGCGCAAGCGCGTCGTGATCCGCTCGCACAACGTCTCATCGAGCTTCACGCCCGGCTGCAGCTTGACGAACAGCACAATACGCACGTCGCCGGGGGTTCCCTCGTTGATCTCCTGCCCCACCGCAACGCTCTCGACAACTTCCGGCAGCAGCTCCACCTGCCGGTAGATCTCTGCCGTCCCAATGCGCACGCCGCCGGGATTTAGAGTGGCGTCGCTCCGTCCGTAAATGATGTAACCGCGGTTTCGAGTGATCTCCGCCCAGTCCCCGTGCCTCCAGACGCCCGGGTAGTACTCGAAGTACGCGGCGCGGTATTTCGCGCCATCCGGATCGTCCCAGAACGCCACTGGCATGCTCGGGAAAGGCCGAGTGCAGACCAGCTCTCCGGGGATGAGCCTCACCGGCCGTCCGCGATCGTCGAACACGTCGACCGCCATACCGAGTCCCGGCGTCTGAATCTCGCCGCGATAAACCGGTAGAATCGGATTGCCGAGCACGAAGCAGGAAATGATGTCGCTGCCGCCACTGATGCTGGCGAGATGCACATCGGTTTTGATTTTCTTGTACACGTAGTCGAAGCTGTGGTGCGCGAGCGGGCTTCCCGTCGAGAGGATCGCTTTCAGCTTCGACAGGTCATGGCTCTTGCGGGGCTCCGCGCCCGACTTCTCCAGCGACGCCAGGTATTTCGCGCTGGTGCCGAAGACGGTGATTCCTTCCTGATCCGCCATGTCCCAGAGAATCGACGGCGTTGGCGACAGTGGCGCGCCATCGTAGAGGACGATCTTCACGCCGACGGCGAGCGAGCTGACGAGCCAGTTCCACATCATCCAGCCGCACGTCGTGTAATAGAAAACGCAGTCCTCGCGCTTCAGGTCGGTGTGAAGAATCAGCTCTTTCAAATGCTGCAGGAGTGTCCCTCCAGCGCTGTGCACCATGCACTTCGGCAGTCCGGTGGTGCCGGACGAGTACATGATGTAAACCGGATGATCGAACGGAAACCGTTCGAATGTCATCGTCTTCGGGTCAGGCGGTTCGACCGGAGCGGGGGCTGAGGAAACCTTCTTCACTCCGCGCGCTGGCGTCCCCGAGAGACCGCCTTCAAGGATCCGGTTTCCTCCCGGCGGGGTGTGGCGGTAGCCTTCGGCCGGAGTAGTCTTGTATCCCTCGGGTGGCGTGCTCTTGCTCGCGACAACTGCCCACTGCGCTACGATGAACCTCGACCAGAGCGTTCCTTTCCGAACGCCGTCCAGGTCCGGCATCTGCTTTCTGTACGGAGTGACGACCACGTGCTCGAGCGAAGGAATCCGGAACGCGATCTGTCTCAGTCGCGGCAGCAGATCGATCTCTCTGCCGTTGTACAAATAACCATCGGCGGCGAACAGAACCTTCGGCTCGATCTGGCCGAAACGGTCCATCACGCCCTGCGCGCCGAAATCCGGAGAGCACGACGACCAGGTCGCCCCGAGCGAAGTCGCGGCTATCATGGCGATGACGGCTTCGGGGATGTTGGGGAGCCAGCCGGCTACTCTGTCGCCGGGTCCAACACCGGCGGCGTCGAGCGCGAGCGCCAGCGTGCCCACTGCTTCACGCAGCTCACGATAGCTGATGGTGCGCTGATGACCCTCCTCGTTCCACGAGGAGAGAGCGGGCCCGTCATCCGTGAAGCGGAGAAGATTCTCGGCGAAGTTGAGACTGGCGTCCGGGAACCAGTGCGGTCCCTTTTCGGGATCGGGCGGACCCATGTTGTCCAATCCAACTCCGACTCGCTCGGCGCCGCCGCCCGTGCCCCGATGCCCGATGATTCCGCAGAATCTCCAGGTGAGCGACCAGAATCGCTCCGGGTTGTTTACCGACCACTCGTGGAGCTGCCAGTACGAATCCGACGAATAGTCAGGAACGGGCGGACCACCGCGCTCCTCCACGTACCGGAGGAACTCGGTCATGTTCGCCTTGATCACGCGCTCGGGCGAGGGTGTCCACAGCGCCTCGCTCATTTCTGCTTCAGGCTCTCAGCTCGTGGGAGGATTGAATTGCGCGTGCTGCCCCTGCAGCCACGACTTGTGGTACTCCTTGTCCTCAATTTCCAGCGCCTGCTTTGCCACCTTCAGCGGGCGGAAGCTGTCCATCATCACCGCCAGCTCGTCGGTGTATTTGGCGCCGATGCTCGCCTCGGCGCGCCCCGGATGCGGACCGTGGGGAATTCCGTCCGGGTGATGCGTGATGCTGCCGAATTCGATTCCCTTGCGGCTCATGAATTCGCTCGACGCATAATAGAGCACCTCGTCGGAATCCACGTTGCTGTGATTGTACGGAGCCGGAACCGCTTCAGGGTGGAAATCGTACGGGCGCGGGCAGAATGAGCAGACGACAAAACCGTCTCCCTGAAAAGTCTGGTGCACCGGCGGCGGCTGGTGAACGCGGCCGACGATCGGCTCGAAGTCGTTGATGTTGAACGCCCACGGGTAGAAGTATCCGTCCCAGCCAACCACATCCAGCGGATGATGGTCGAGCACTATCTCGTTGATCCCGTCGTACTGCTTGACGAGAATCGGAAAATCTCCCATCTCGTCAATCGGCTCCACGTATGTCGGACGCCTGATGTCGCGCTCCGAATAGGGCGCACCCTCGATGAGTTGTCCGAATTCATTGCGATACCGCTTCGGCCACCGGACGTGTCCCCTGCTCTCGAAGACAACGAGCTTCGGCTGCTGCTCGGCGTTCAGGTCGAATCGATACCGATGAAGGATGCCGCGGTGGATGACGAGATAATCGCCTTCGTGAAACGGAAGTGAGCCGTACGTGCTCTCCAGCACTCCCTTCCCCTTGCTTACGTAGACCAGCTCGTCCGCCTGCGCATTGCGGTAGAAATGCGCGTCGTTTTCGTCGGGCTCGACGTAGAGCATCGCTATGTCCTGATTGAACAGCAGCGGAATCCGGTCCAGCGTCGCGCTTCCGCCCTTCTTCGCGCGCGAGGTAAGAAAATGACGGTGGTGCAGTGTCTGGTTCGGATCCGCCTCGAGCTTCATCTCTCGCACGCGACGCACGGATTTTACCGTTGTCGGTGGATGAATGTGGTAGAGCAGCGCTGACGTCCCGATGAATCCTTCGTGCCCGACTAACTCCTCGGCGTAGATGCCACCACCGGGCTTCTTGAAGGCAATGTGCCGCTTGCGGGGAATCTTTCCGAGCGTGTGATAGATCGGCATGGTCTAGAGGTTGCCCCGGAGGTCCTGTTCGCGCTCCAAAGCTTCGAACAGCGCCTTGAAGTTTCCAGCGCCGAAGCTCTTCGCGCCTTTTCGCTGGATGATCTCGTAGAAGAGCGTGGGGCGGTCCTCCATCGGCTTCGAGAAAATCTGGAGCAGGTACCCTTCCTCGTCACGATCGACCAGGATTCCCAGATCGCGTATCGGCGCCAGATCCTCATCGATCTTCCCAACCCGCTCGGTCACGGTGTCATAGTAGGTGCCGGGAACGCGGAGGAACTCGACTCCGTTGTCTCTCAGCTTGGTGACAGTGTCGATGATGTTGTCGGTCGCGATCGCGATGTGCTGGCACCCCGGTCCCTGATAGAAATCGAGATACTCGTCGATCTGCGATTTCTTCTTGCCCTTCGCCGGCTCGTTGAGCGGGAACTTGATGCGCCCGTTGCCGTTGGCGA
>DASWGL010000393.1:0-4912 GCA_036393735.1 Gemmatimonadaceae bacterium
CGGGTGTGAGAGTGACGGCGATCGAGCTTGATGCCGATGCATCGGAATGGTCGGCGTCACGGCTGGCCGATCCGTCCCGCGCGATTCGCGCGAGAGTGGAGGACGCGCTCCCGGGACTTCTCCCCGCCGATCTGGTGTTACTCAATCCTCCGCGCGCTGGCGTAGACTCGCGTGTAACTGCGACGCTCGAAGCAGAAGCGGGGCACTTGCGCGGAGTGATCTACGTGAGTTGCGATCCGGCGACTCTGGCTCGCGATCTGGCACGACTTCCGAGCTACAGAATCGAGTCGCTGCACGCGTTCGACATGTTTCCGCAAACGGCACACGTCGAAACGGTTTGTGAGTTGCGTCCCGAGGTGGCGGCAACGTGAGATATGTCGTGGAGCTGAACTCCCGGCGGAAGACGGTGTCGATCGAGCCGGAGGGCGTTCGGTACGAAGACGACGCGCCAATCCGCGGCGAGCTTTCCGACATCGAAGGGAGTCCGGTCCGAATGGCGAAGCTCGATACACACGTCTATCGTGTTGTCGCGGAAAAGCGCCAGGGACGTGGAAAGTACACGCTCTGGGTGGACGGCTATCGGTTCGCGACTGAAGCGCTCGACGAGCGAACACGCTCCATCCGCGATCTCTCGGCGGCGACTGCTGGCCCAACGGGGCCAGCTCCGATCATCGCACCGATGCCGGGTCTGATCGTAAGAGTCAACGTCAATCCAGGCGATAAGGTCGAGGCCGGACAGGGTCTGGTCGTGATGGAGGCGATGAAGATGGAAAATGAGTTGCGGGCAACCGCTGCCGGGACCGTCCGAAGCGTTGAGGTTTCTCCAGGCACAGCGGTGGAGAAGGGAGCCCTGCTCGTCGCTCTCGAATAGAAGCGAGCAAGGGGTCACATCAGCACTTCGCTATTGCGCTGCAAACTAGTCGGCCTACCTTGGCGATTCCCCGGCCGAGCGATGGGCACCACCCACCCATACGCTTCCCACCTGGCCGGCGAACGAAAAAAGGAGGATGATGCTATGAGGATGCTGGCTCCTACCGCATGGTTGCTCGCGGCCGCTTCAGCGGCGCCGCTCACCGCACAGATGACAGGCGCTCAACCGCCTCCGCCGGTGCTGGTAATTTCGCGAGAGCTCGTCAAGCCGGGAAAAACCGCGGCGCACAATCAATGGGAGGCGAAATGGCCCGCCGCTTTCGCGAAGGCAAATTTCGCAACGAACTACATCGGCATGAACCCCGCCTCGGGTATCAACGAGGCCTGGTTCCTCTTCGGCTACGCATCGTTCGACGCCATGGAGAAGGAAAATGCACGGATGGACGCGGATGCGGCCCTCAGCGCCGAGCAGCTTCGCCTTTACGCTGGCGAATCCGACTACGTCGAGAGCACTCGGGGAGTTATCGCGGCGTACGTGCCGAGTGTGAGCTACAAACCGAATGTCGACTTGTCGAAGATGCGCTACTTCGAGATTCTGACATACGCAATGAAACCTGGACACGCGGGCGACTTCATCAAGGCTGCTGGAATAGTGCGTGACGGATACACAAAGGCGGGCATCGACCAGCCGTGGGCGATCTATCGCGTCGTGAGCGGGATGCCGGCAGGAACCTTCTATGTGTTTCTTCCAATGCGCTCGCTCGCCTCGCTCGACAAGGCCCCTTCGAACGATGAGGCGATGGGACGCGCCCTTGGACCCGAGCAGATGAGCGTGCTCGACAAGCTAGTCCTGGACGGAGTCGCGACTTCACAATCCCAGATCTTTGCATTCAATCCGAAAATGAGCTTCGTTAGCAAGGAGATGAAGGCTGCGGATCCGTTTTGGCGCTAGTCCGATGAGGTGTGTATTCGACGGAGATCGAGTGCGCACATTTGCGTCTTGGCGACCGTGACGGCCGGGTGCCAAGATGCCCACGCCCGCGAATAAGCGAAGGGCCGGGTTCTCCCCGGCCCCCTTCCATTTTCAGAGGCGGGTACTGTCCATGAAAAGGGGACACTACCTCAGAGGGCGTCCGCGGTTGACACGACTTCCCGTCGCCGATACCTTAAAAGGCTGTCGCAAAACCACTTAGTGGCAATTAACCGCTTGGAACCCTACTCGATCAAAAGGGGGCCGGCACTTACATATCGTTCCGCTTCACATGAAGACATACTCCGCGACCCCGCGGGATATCGAGCACCAGTGGTATATCGTCGACGCCGAAGGCCAAGTCCTCGGCCGTCTGGCGACCGCGGTCGCGAACATCATTCGCGGCAAGCACAAGCCGATGTTCACGCCCCACATGGATACGGGCGACAACGTCATCGTCATCAACGCTGCCAAGGTCCGCGTCACTGGCAAGAAGGCGGACCAGAAGCGGTACTTCAGACACACGGGGTACATGGGTCACGAGCGGTTCACACCGTTCGAGATGATGCTCGCCAAGCACCCCGAGCGCGTGATCGAGAAAGCGGTCTACGGCATGCTGCCGAAGACTGCTCTCGGACGCCAGAAGCTCCGCAACAAGCTCCGCGTGTTCGCCGATGCGAAGCACACCCACGCCGCGCAGCAGCCGAAAGTGCTCGTCCTCAACAAGAAGAGTGAGAAGTAATGCCTGACACCATGCACACGATCGGACGGCGCAAGGAAGCCGTCTGCCGTCTCTACATCAAGCCGGGATCCGGCAAATGGTCGGTCAACGGACGGACGCTGGGAGATTATTTCCCGCGCCCCGCGCACGTCTCCGCCATCCAGCAGCCGTTCACGATCACCGATACGCTCGGCCGCTACGATGTGAAGGCAAAGGTCGAGGGTGGCGGGCTCACGGGACAGGCAGGCGCGCTCCGTCTCGCCGTCGCTCGTGCGCTGGTAAGACTGGATGAATCGCACCGCAGGAAGCTCCGCGACCTGGCGCTGCTGACCCGCGATGCGAGAGCTGTCGAGCGCAAGAAGCCAGGCCGTCCCAAAGCAAGAAAGAAGTTCCAGTTCTCGAAGCGTTAACCCGAAGGAATCACTATTTAATGGCTCAGCCAAACCTGGAGCAGCTACTCGAAGCCGGTGTCCATTTCGGACACCAGACCCGTCGTTGGAACCCGAAGATGCGTCGTTTCATCTTCGCGGAGAGAAACGGCATACACATCATCGACTTGCAGAAGACGCTGCGTCAGCTCGAGCTCGCGCAGAAGCTCGCGCGCGAAGTAATCCTTCGCGGCGACAACGTCCTCTTCGTCTGCACCAAGCGACAGCTCGTCAACATTGTAAAGAGCGAAGCCGAACGTTGCGGAGCGATGTATGTGACGGAGCGGTGGCTCGGCGGCTTGCTGACGAACTTCCAGACGGTGAAGAAGCAGGTGCGTCGTCTGAAAGAGCTGGAGGCGGGCAGCGAGGCCGGTGGTGACTTCGAGAACTACACCAAGAAAGAGCAGCTGATGATGAGTCGTCAGCGCGACAAGCTTTCGAAGAACCTTGCTGGCATCAAGAACCTTACGCGCCTTCCCGGCCTCATGTTCGTGATCGACTCCAAGAAGGAGCGGATCGCAGTGAACGAGGCCAACAAGCTGCAAATCCCGCTCATCGCGCTCGTCGATACGAACGCCGATCCGGATCTGATCACCGTTCCGATCGCCGGCAATGACGATGCGATCCGTTCGGTGGAGCTGATGACCAAGTCGATCGCCGATGCGATCGTCGAAGCGCGGCGCGAGGCTCCCGCGCGCGAAGAGGTCGAGGAGGCCGAATCGTACACCTACAGCTCCGATCGCGGCGCCGAGCCAGAAGGTGAAGGCGACAAGAAGAGGAAGAAGCGGCCACGCAGGCGACGGGCGAAGCCCGAAGCAATTGCCGCCCGGCTCAAGACAGGCGGCGAAGAAGGTGGCGGAACAGAGGAAGCCACCGAGCCAGAGCAGGAAGGTTAACTTTCACGCCGCCGGAAAATTCCGGCGGCGTTTTCACGAGACAGGATGATGACTACCAAAGAGAAATTCACTGCAAAAGACGTTCAGACTCTGCGCCAGCGTACCGGCGCGGGTATGATGGAATCGAAGAAGGCGCTCGAGGAGAACCATGGCGACATGGAGAAGGCGATCGAGTACCTGCGCACCAAGGGAATCGCCAAGGCCGAGAAGCGCATCGGCAAGCAGACCAGTGAAGGAGTGATCGGCAGCTACATCCACCACAACGGCAAGGTCGGCGTGATGGTGGAAGTGAACTGCGAGACCGACTTCGTTGCGCGCACCGACGACTTCAAGCAGCTGGTGAAGTACATCGCCGAACACATCGCTGCGGCGGCTCCGGTTGCCGTCGACAAGGATCAGGTGCCGCAGGATAAGGTCGATAAGGAGCGTCGCATTTTTCTGGAGCAGGTGAAGGTGAGCGGCAAGCCCGACCACCTGATCGAGAAGATCGTCGCCGGCAAGGTCGAGGCGTACTACAAGGACGTCGCTCTCGTTCACCAGGCGTGGGTTCGTGAGCCCAAAAAGACGATCGGCGATCTCATCAAGGAAGCGTCGGCGAAGCTGGGAGAGAACATCCAGGTTCGCCGCTTCGTTCGATTTCAGATGGGCGAGGAATAGCAATCCGGTGCCGTACGGTTTTGAACTGCAACTGAACGGGTGCGAGAGGTCAGAAGCATAGATGCGAGTTGCTAGTTCACGACGCCCGGACTTTCCTAACGCCGGTCGTGGCACTCGCAGTTACGGTCACGCCAAGGGGATAAGTCAGGGAGTCGTAAACTAAAATCTGCCAACTACGCTACTCGCGTCTGGCACCCGTTCAGTTATGAGTTTCGCGTTCAGTTTGCAGCTAACCAGCCATTAGAGGTCTCGTTGCCAGATCTAAAGTACAAACGAGTTCTTCTCAAACTTTCCGGAGAGGCTCTCGCCGGGCAGAAGGGCGGCGGCTTCGATTTCACGATCCTCGAGCGCCTCGCGACCGAAGTCGCTG
>DASWGL010000394.1:0-4598 GCA_036393735.1 Gemmatimonadaceae bacterium
AGTTGCGAGTGACTAGTTCACGACGCCGGGACTTATGTCAGTGGCACTCGGGGTACAGGCAGCTGTCTGTGCGATGACCCGCGCCGGTGAAGTCAGGACGTAGTGAACTATCGACTGTCATCTCTGCTACTGACGTCTGGCACCCGTTCATTTGCAGTTGCTCAATCCAGCCTGTTCGCCGGTCTCGGCACTGGAGGGTTTTTCTTGCGAGACACGAACGTCTTCTCGAGCGCGGGAAGAAACTTATCGTACCTCGATCCCGGCTCCCACAGCACCCACCCATCGAACCCCGCGTCGTACACGCCCCGCTTCTGCTCCTCGAGCTCGTGAGGTCCGTACTTGGGATTCCCGATGCTGAACGCCTGCAGCCATGCACGCACGTGCTCACCCTTGATGCCGAGCTTCTCGTCGCGCTCACGGGCGCGGGAGATCGCGATGTGAACGACGTCGTAGGGATCCGCGTTGGGATGCGGCAGCTGGAACGAGCCGGGCGGATAGTGTGACGGATAAACCATCGGCAGCACGACGTCCACCGACTGCGCGATCGGCTCCCACCTCTGCCCGACCTCGAGCGTGCCCCCGACCGTGGTGACGAGGCCGAAAATGTCGGCCGTCGTTCTCACGCCGAGCTTCGCGAAACGATCGCGTGCAGTGCTGAGGAATTCAGAGAGGACCTCCGGCTTTGTCCGCCCTTTCTGCTCCGGAAATACCTGCGGCGGCAGACTCTTGTACGGCTCGGGGAATCGGATGTAATCGAACTGGATCTCGCCGAACCCCATCTTTATCGCCTCTTCCGCCACGCGGAAGTTGTACTCCCAGATCGCGTTCGCGTACGGATTCACCCACGTCTGTCCCTTCTTGTCGTGCCAGGGAGTGCCGTCCGCCTTCCTGATGGTGTAATTGGGATTGTTCCGCGCCGTCACGGAATCCTTGAAGACGACGATGCGCGCTACTGGCAGAATACCATGGGCACGAATCGTGTCGACGAGAGCCCCAAGATTGTGCGCCTTCACCTGCGTGCCCGCGTTTTTCTTCACCATCGGATCGCTCGACTCGTAATTCAAACCGAATTCGTCCTTCACGTCGATGATGAGCGCATTGATCTCGGTCGAATCGGCAATGCCGATGAGGTGCTTGAGACGACGAGTGTTCGCGCCGAACCGGAAAACGTAGAGTCCCCGCGCGGGAAGAGTGCCCTTGATCAGTGAGTCGAGGACCGGCGGAGTTGGATGGGCACCGACCACAACCTGCCGACGCACAGTTGTGTCGGTGTCGGCGGCCGCGCGCGCGGGGCTGTTGGCGACTGGCCGATCCGGCGTGTCCGCGACTGAACGGGCGGGTGTTGATATGCTCGCGGTCGTCGGGTTGGCATCTTGATGAACGGAGCCGGACTCCGCAGTAGGCACAGGCGTGGTGTTTCCGGCGGATGCCTCGTGCGTGCCCGTGCACGCAAGCACCGACGCCGCCATCGCCGCGACTATCGCGAGGGTGATCTTCTGAAATTGCATGCTTCTATGGTAGGGATGTCGGCAGGGGACGGAGAAAATCTAATCACAGGCACGAGCAGGGTTGCAAGGACGCTCAGCGACGGAATTGGGCGACCGAACCCAAACGGGTGCGAGCTGGGCGAGGGCGTAGACTGCGCGGACGGCTCACATGAGGTTGAGGGTGAACAACGAGGACTGCTTACATGGGTTGAGGGTGCACAACGAGGACTGTTTACATGGGTTGAGGGTGCACAACAAGGACTGTTTACGTGGGGTTTAGGGAGCACAACGAGGGCTGCTTACATGGTGTTGAGGGCGAAAACAACGAGGACTGCTTCTTGGGCGTTACGGTATATTTGGCAACGATGCGCAAATCCAGCCTGGTCATTGTCGCCGTCCTCGGCGCCTGCGCCCTGCCGCCCCCGCCTCCGCCAGCGGCAGAATTCCTCGTGTCCGCCGGCGACCAGACGTACTGGGTTCGGAGCGACAATTCAGGGCTCAAGATCCGCGGCTCACCCCTCATTCTGGCGCGCACCGATGGGCGCTACTATGAGATCTTCGTCGGGGAGATCGATCGCTCCTTTCCTCGCGCGCTTCTGAGTGGCGAGCGGGTGTTCCGGCGCGAGCTCGCAACGGGCGACTCAGCCGTCATCTACGACGACACCGCGATCGTCCATCTTGCCGAAGAGTACCATCGCCAGCATCCACGTGCGCCGCTGCTCGGCCCCGACGATGATCCGGACGAGAACATCGACATCACGGCGGTCGGGGAGACGGACATCCTGAACGTCCTCGGCCCCTACATAGCGCTCGAGCACCGGCTCTCGATCGAGCGCGCGAACGATCACGACCAGGACGACACGACGCGCGCGGTGATCGACATCCGGAATGGAAAGCCGGCCGGGCTCGATCGAATGCTCCGCGACTCCACCGTCCAGGAAGCGGCGGGCGAAGGTGGGCTTGTGAATCGCAGGTGGAGACATGATGGCTACGACGTCGTCTCCCATTACGATTCGGTGCACCAGGCGAATTCGTTGTCGCTGCGGGATCGCCGCGGGCGGGAGTGGAGGCTGGGACTGGTCGCCTCGAGCTTCGTGCAGATATTCTGGCTCGACAAGCCACGGGTAGACGCTCAGACTCGGCACGCGCTGGCACGCGCGTTCAATGATGCGACCGCCTACGGAGAGCGGATCCAGCAAGTGTCGAGGAATGCGCCGCACCGGAAAGTGTCGGTGAGAGCGACGGGACGCCAGACGTGAGTCGGCCGAAATCGGCGGGCAAATCATCGAGCAAATCATCCAATGCGAGCTCGAGCGCTGACCAACCCGCCGCGAGCTCGAAGACCGAACAGGGCAACGCGGATTTGAATGCAAAGGAGCGCAAGGCGGAAGTGCGGGGTAACGGTCCACGCCCGGTTCGCGAGACACAGCACGAGACCGCGCAGCTCATGATGCCCCAGCACGCCAACGTGCTCGGTCATGTGTTCGGAGGCGTCGTTCTATCGATGATGGACACCACCGCCGCGGTCTCGGCCATCCGTCACGCGCGCCTGGCGTGCGTGACGGTGTCTGTCGATCGCGTGGATTTCCGCGAGCCGATCCACGTGGGCGATCTCGTCATCATGAAATCGAGCGTCAACTTCGTGGGCAGGACGTCGATGGAGATCGGCGTGCGCGTCGAGACTGAGAATCTTCTCACCGGATTCCGGCGCCACACGAACTCGTGCTACCTGACATTCGTCGCCGTCGATCGCAACGGCAGACCGGTGCCTGTTCCACGCCTGAAGCCAGAGACGCCCGAGGAGCTTCGCCGTTACGAGGCAGCGAAGCAGAGGAGAGAGCGGAGACTGCAGGAGAGAACCGAAGAGGGGAGGGGAAGGAAGTTTGAGAGCGGCATTGAATAACTGCAACTGAAAACGACCTACCCCTGAGTCCCGGCAGTCTTGACCAACCCCGTTCAACCGATCAGAGTACGCTCCATGGAAAGAATCTTCACAATCGAGGAAGCAAACCGGACCCTCCCGCTTGTAAGCAGGATCGTCGCGGATCTTGTGCGCGATCACGAAGCCTGGGAGGACAAGGTCCGAGAGTTCGAGCTCGCGACCGTGGGATCGAGACCTGATCATCCCGATGCGATCGCCGAGCTCCTCCAGATCGAGGCGCAGCGGCTCGCGCGGGACATCGAGGGTTACATCGCGGAGCTGAACGACCTGGGCGTCATCTGCAAAGGCATGGACACGGGGCTGGTTGATTTTCGCGGGCAGATCGACGGACGCGATGTCTTCTACTGCTGGAAACTCGGCGAGCCGAGCGTGCTTTACTGGCACGAGATCGACGCTGGATTCGTTGGGCGACAGCGCCTGGATCCAATGGTGCTGACATCTCAGTAGAGAAATCATGGCAAGACAGATAAGGCCGTTCAGGGGTCCCGATGGGACGAACTGGGGAGTCGAGGTCCAGGTTCCGGGCGCGAGCAACGCGATGATCGTGTTCCATCATCCGGGCGGGAAGACCGCGCGCCTCGACCGCTACGCCTGGGACATTTGGAGCGGCCCGGAGTCGCGCAGCGTGACATCGCGTGTCGCGCCCGACAAAATCATGCAAGCGCTGACAGACGAGAAGCTGCGACTTCTCTTTCGGCGCTCAATGCCCGTCTCGAATAATTCCACGCGCGTCGATCGCGCTTCCTAGACTTGGGTATTGGTGCGCGCGGTCCGTCGGAGCGGATCCTCCTTCGGCCGCTCGTCCTCGCCCACGCGGCTTCGCCGCGTACGGCAGCCGGCTTCGCTCGGCGCCTGGGCTGCGGAGCGTCCTGCGGAGGACCCGCTCCGACTTCCCGCCGAGCATCGCGGTCGGTCTAGTCTCGCGGGTTCGGCGCGCTCAGTGCGTGCGCGTGCGCGCCGAAGTCGAGATTGCGTCGCCGCCTCGTCTGATGCGGACCGCGCGACGATCACTTAGTCCGCACCACTAGAGTCGAAGGGAATCTCGAGCTCAAGACCGTCGCGCGCGATGATCGTAGCCGGAAAGATGTCGCGGGCCTCGCGCTCGAGTTCAGACGTATCGCGCGAGTAGCGGGCGGAGACGTGAGTGAGCACGAGCTTCTTCACCCCAG
>DASWGL010000395.1:0-9383 GCA_036393735.1 Gemmatimonadaceae bacterium
TGCTGACGGCGGGATTCCTTGCCGTCGATGTTTCCGCGCAGGGACGCGTTCAGCGTCCCATGACTTACGAGGATTTTGCCGCGGTACGAAATGTCAGCGATCCTCAAGTCTCTCCTGACGGCCGGTGGGTGTTGTACTCGCTGCGTACGACGGACGTCAACGCGAACAGTCGAACCACTATTACCAGGCTGGTAACCACCGGAGCTGTGAGTTCAGGACCGCGCGGTCAATCGGTCATCGTGCAGATGCCACAGTGGCCCGATGCGAAAACCCGCGCGAGCGAAGCGCGATGGTCGCCCGATGGCAAGCGAGTCGCTTACATCGCCGGCGGACAGCTCTGGATCGCCGATGCGAGCGGGGCAAATGGGCGCAAGATCACGAACGTGAACGGCGGCGCCAGCGGCCCGGTCTGGTCGCCGACCGGAGATCGCATCGCCTTCGTCACCGGCGTCTATCCCGATTGCGACAGCGATGGCTGCAACATCGAACGCGCGAAAGCCGCCGATACCGGCAAAGTCAAAGCGCACATCGCCGACAATTTGCTCTACCGGCACTGGACGGAGTGGACGCCTCAGACCCGGTCGCACCTTTTCATAGTGGCGTCCGATGGAACGGGGTTGCGCGACGTAACCGCCGGCGTGAAATACGACGTTCCTCCCGGCCCGTTCGGCGGAAGTGAGGCGTACGCGTTCTCGCCAGATGGAAAAGAGCTCGCCTACACCGCGAAGGATCAGGGGCGCGCGGACGCCTGGTCCACGGACCTGAATGTGTACACGGTGTCCGTAAGCGGAGGCGTGCCCACTGTGATGAGCGCCGCCAACCGCGGCGCCGACCAGAATCCGGTTTACTCGCCCGACGGCCGCACGATTCTTTACGCCTCGCAGGCGCGTCCCGGTTTCGAGTCCGATCGACAGCGGCTAATGGCATACGACCGCTCGCGCAGGACATCGCGCGAGCTGCTTCCCAACTGGGACAGAAACGCCGACGCCTATGCCTTCTCGGCAAGTGGTGACGCGATTTACGTGAATACGGTCGATGCCAGTCGCACGAAGATTTATCGCATCACGCGCACGGCGTCAGGATGGACAAATGTCCCGCAGATCCTCACCTCCGGCGGCAACAACTTTTCGCCGTCGGTGTCAAGCGACGGGAAAACGATTGCGTGGCTGCAGGACGCGACCGAGCGGCCCGCCGAAGTGTACGTCGCGAGCGTTGGACCGTCGGGCTTCAGCGGCGTTCGCCGCCTCACCCACGAAAACGACGAGCTTCTCGCCCAGCTCAAGCTGAATCCTGTCGAAGACTTCTGGTTCAAGGGCGCCGACGGCGACAGCGTGCAGGGATTGCTCCTGAGACCCCCACAGTACCAGGCGGGCAAGAAGCTTCCCGTTCTCTTCCTCATTCACGGCGGACCACAGGGCGAGTGGCTGGATCAATGGCATGGCCGCTGGAATTTCGAGATGTTCGCTTCGCCCGGATTCGGAATCGTGGCGATCAATCCGCGCGGGTCGTTCGGTTACGGGCAGAAGTTCACCGACCAGATTTCCAGGGACTGGGGCGGAAAGGTCTACACGGACCTTATGAACGGCCTCGACGCCGCGCTCGCGCGCAACAGCTGGCTCGATTCAACTCGCATGGGCGCGGCAGGCGGATCCTACGGCGGCTACATGACCAACTGGATCGCCGGCCACTCGAGGCGGTTCAAGGCATTGCTCACGCACGCCGGTGTCTACAACCTCGAGAACATGTACGGGGCGACGGAGGAGATCTGGTTCAGCGACTGGGAATTCGGTGGTCCGTACTGGGACAAGAATGCGATGGACTCAGTGTACCGTCGCTGGTCGCCGCATCTCTTTGCGGGAAACTTTCACACTCCACATCTGGTGGTCGTGGGCGAGCTCGACTACCGCGTGCCGTACACCGAAGGCCTCTCGCTTTTCACTGCGCTTCAGCGTCAGGGAGTTCCGAGCAGGCTGATCGATTTTCCGGACGAGGGGCACTGGATCGGAAAGCCGCAGAATCAGCGCTTATGGTGGGGGGAATCGCTTGGTTGGTTTCGAAAATATCTGAGCCCTTAGCTGGCATTTCTGGATACTTCTGGAAATGCAACAGAACGGGTGCCGGTGGCCAGTGGCACAGCTTTGAGGTTTCAGTTCACGACGTCGGGACGCTCTCGCGTAGAGCGGGGCACAGGCGAAAGCAGGCAGTCTCACGCCACAGAGGCAAATCAGGGCGTAGTAAACTGATTGCTTACAACTACGCTACTGACGTCTCGCACCCGTTCAGTTGCAGTAAGACCTTCCTGGTCAGCGGTACCCTTGCGCCTGCATGGTGAACAGTTCCTCGTACAACCCCCCATTCGCGAGAAGCTCCTCGTGCGATCCCTGCTCCTCGACCTTCCCGTGCCGCAGCACGATGATGCGGTCGGCCATCCGCACAGTCGAAAAACGATGCGAGATGAGGATCGCCATCCGGCCGGCAACCAGCTCGGAGAAGCGGAGGAACACCTCGTACTCGGCGCGGGCGTCCAGCGCCGCCGTCGGCTCATCGAGTATCAGCACCTGCGCATCACGAATGTAGGCACGCGCCAGCGCAATCTTCTGCCACTCGCCTCCGGACAGGTCGACGCCCTCGTCGAATCTCCTGCCCAGCATCTGCTGATAGCCCTTCGAGAAACGGGGAAGCAGGGAAGCGGCGAGCGAGTTCTCCGCGGCTGCCGAAATCACCGGCGGGGTTCCGTTGTTCCTGTCGAGGTCGGCTCGCACGGACTCGATCTCGCCCACGCCGATGTTCTCGTCGAACCGCATATCGTAGCGCACGAAATCCTGGAAGATGACGCCGATCGTGTGCCGCAGACTCACGAGGTCGTACTCCTTGAGATCGACTCCATCGAGTGTGATCCTGCCTTCGGTCGGATCGTAAAGACGCGCCAGAAGCTTGGTGATGGTGGTCTTGCCGGCGCCGTTCTCGCCGACAAGTGCCACGCGCTCGCCCGGCCTGAGAACCAGATCAACGTTTCGGACAGCCCACCGTTCGCTCTCGGGGTATCGGAATCCCACGTTCTCGAAGACAAATCCGGATTGAATCTTCGCGGGAACCTGTCTGGCGTTCGGGGGCGATTCGATCGTCGGGCGCATTTCGAGAAACACGAAAAGGTCTCTCAGATACAGTGCCTGCTCGGCCACGTTGCTCGCGGACAGCAGGATGTTCTGGATGACGTCGCGCCCTCGTCCGAATGACGCCGCCAGGAAGGTCAGCGTTCCAATGGTGATGCCGCCCTTCACGGCGCGAATCAGAATGACGATGTACGCCGCGTAATAACCAACCGTGCCTAATATCGACAGCAGCGCGCTGACGACTCCGCGCCGCACGGAGAGGCTTCGGTTTTCTTCGTAGAACTTCTGTGAGAGATCGCGGTAGCGCTCCGTAAGCCACGGAGCCAGGCCGAACATCTGGACCTCTTTCGCGGTTTTGTCGCTCGCGCCAACATAGCGGAGGTAATCGAGCTGCCTGCGCTCGGGCGTCCAGCGAAACAGGAGCGAATAGCCAAGCGCCGCGAAATGGGTTTCGCCCAGAAAGCTCGGAATCACCGCGACGGCGAGTAGCAGCAGCAGCCACGGATTGTACGCAATGAGCGCTGTCGCCAGCGTCAGTAGCGTCAGCGCATCCTGCGACATCGAAAGCAGGAGACTGAGAAGCGCGATCCGTCCCACGGTCTGCCGCCGCGCTCGCTCGAGATGGTCGTAGAATTCCGGATCCTCGAACTGCGCGAGATCGAGCTTTGCAGCGTGCTCCATGAGCTGCACGCTCATCGCGTTCGAGAAGAGATCCCCGAGCAGGCTCTCGATCAGCGAAGACGCCCGTGCGAGAACCTCTCCCGTGAGAACGATCGCCAGCTCCAGCGCGAGGTAGCGCCACACTTGCGTCAGCGATCCGTGCCCGGCCTTTGCCGCGATCACGGAGTCGAGGATCAGCTTGCCGACCCAGAAGCTCGTGACAGGCACGACCGAGCGCACGATGCGCAATACGATCATCGCGGCCGTGTAGCCGCGGTGGGTACGCCAGATCAGACGGAACAGGGCCGGGACGTATCGCAACGCCTCGAGCCGTTCTTTCCAGCTTACGGGCTCTTCGTCTGCTCGTGGGCGGCGGCGCAGCCCTGCGCCTCCAATAGGAGGGTGACTCATTCGTACACTGTCCGGGTTCTATCTTTTCCGTCGCCGACTGGCAGATGTCCCAGACTTCCGCCCGCTTGCAGCCTTCGCAGACTTTCGCGCAGTGGCAGGTTTCGCGGGCTTTGCCGATTCGACGTCGAGGCCCTGCGCGACCCACGCGTCGAACCCGCCCGCCAGGTTGGAAATGTCGGAAACTCCCTGCGACTTGAGAAAGCTCGTCGCGATCGATGATCTGCCCCCTCCCCTGCAGTGGACCACGATCGGCGCACTCACGTCGAGCTCTCCAATGCGGTCTGGCAACTGCGCGAGCGGAATGTGAATCGCGCCCGGCAAATGACCTCCGCTCCACTCTTCCGGGCTCCGGACATCGACGACCTGAAGACCATCCTTGCCAGCGACTTTGCTGAGGCCCCTCGGGTCAAGCTGCGAGACGTGCTCCAGGCCTCCGCGACGGGATTTCCACTCGCGCAAAACGTCTGAGCGGAAAACGCCGCCGACGCGCGTTAACCCGATCTTGCACAGGTCGCCGAGCAGGTTCTTCATCGCTTCGTCACTCTCAGACTCAGTGATGATGTAGAACTCCTCCGTCTCCGGAACCAGAGCGCCGGTCCAGTTGAGGAACGACTTGCCGAGGGGAATGTTCAGCGTTCCCGGCACGTGCCCGGCCGCGAACTTATCCGCGGACCTCGTATCGATCACGGTTGCGCGCCTGCCGATCGCGCTCTCGAGCTCCGTTAGTCCCATCCATGACGGCTCCGCGCTTGTCGGTTGCTCGGCGCCCAGCCGGTTCACGCGCTTCATCACCGCGAAGTAGCGGGGAGGCACCGGCTGGTCGTGGAGAACTTTCGCTACGAATTCCTCCTCGCTCAGCTCGGCAAACGCCCAGTTGAACAACTTCTCGTATCCGAGCGTCGATTGGGGCATTGAGCCGAGCGCCTTGCCGCATGCGGATCCAGCTCCATGGCCGGGCCAGATCTGCAAATGGTCGGGCTCCGCCCCGAGTTTCCCAAGAGATCCGAACAACTCCCGCGCCGAGCTTTCCATGCTGCCCTTCGCGCCCGCGGCGCGCTCGAGCAGGTCGGGCCGGCCGACGTCTCCCACAAAAACGAAATCACCTGTGAGCGCGCCGACAGGATCCTCGCCGCGCGCCAGGTCGCATACGAAAAAGGTCAGGTGCTCCGGCGTGTGGCCCGGCGTGTGAGCGGCGCGCACGCGAATCCGGCCGACGTCGACGTGCGAGCCATCCCGCAGCACATTGGCGCCCTTGAGTGCAGCGTTTGTATAACCCCACTCCTTGCTACCTTCTCCCGAGAGGTGGAGGGTGGCGCCGGCAGCCTTGGCCAATGCGTGCGCTCCGGAAAGAAAGTCGGCGTGAATGTGGGTCTCGGTCACGTGAGCGATTCGCACCCGATCGCTTCCCGCCGCGCGGGTGTATTGCGCCACGTCGGAGTTGGGGTCGACGACGATCGCTTCGCGCGTCTTCTCGCACGCGATCATGTAGCTCGCCTGCGCCAAGTTCTCGTCGTAAAATCGTCTGAAAAGCATGAACCGTTCGAAGCGGGCTGTAGAGCGTTGCTGGATGGACGGACAGTAGTTAGCGTCCTACTGACGTACTCGTTGACTCACCGCGCAATATACTACCAACGTGGATACCGAACGGAGCCGTGACACGACGGAGCTGACTCGCGAAGAGCTCGTGCGCTACAACCGCCAAATCCTCCTGCCGCAGGTGGGCGAAGACGGACAGCGCATGCTCAAGGAATCGCGCGTGCTTCTGGTGGGCGCCGGAGGACTGGGCTCACCCGTAGCGCTCTATCTCGCCGCGGCGGGCGTCGGCACCATCGGACTCGTCGATTTCGATGCGGTCGATCTCTCCAACCTCCACCGCCAGATCCTCCACGGGTCGGCGGGTGTGGGAAGCTCGAAAATAGACTCCGCGCGCGATCGCATCCGCGACATCAATCCGAATGTCGAGATCGAAGCGTACGAAACGCGCTTTGAGTCCGCCAACGCTCTCGAAATCGCGCGCGGCTACGATCTGATCGTCGACGGTACCGACAACTTTGCCACACGCTATCTCGTCAACGATACGTCGGTTCTCCTCGGAATTCCGAACGTATACGGCAGCGTGTACCGCTTCGAGGGGCAGGCGTCAGTGTTCGGCGCACCCAACGGCCCGTGTTACAGATGTCTATTTCGGGAGCCTCCTCCGCCCCACCTGGTTCCAAGCTGCGCGGAGGCCGGCGTGCTGGGAGTAGTGCCCGGACTCGTTGGAACCATCCAGGCCACGGAAGCGATCAAGCAGCTGCTCGGCTTGGACGATACTCTGGTCGGCAAGCTGCTCACCATCGACGTGATGACGATGGCGTTCCGCACGATCGAGATTCGCCGCGATCCTGAGTGTCCGGCGTGCGGAACGCGAGAGATAACGGAGTTAATCGACTACGATGAGTTCTGCGGTGCCGCGACGACCGGAGGGGCGTCCGCAAGCTCCGTCCGGGAAATCCAGCCGTCGCAGCTGGCAGAGCGTCTCCACGATGGAGAGAAGCTGGAGATCATCGATGTGCGGGAACCGTACGAATGGCAGATCGGCCATATCCCGGGCGCACGCCTCGTTCCCCTCGACCGGATCGCGGCGGAGATTCCGCGGCTGGACAAGCGAAAGGAGACGATTCTCTACTGCAAGGTGGGCGAGCGGAGCATGTACGCGGCGCGCCAGCTCGCCGACGCCGGAGTCTCCGAAGTCCGCAATCTGGCGGGCGGGATTCTGCGCTGGATCGACGAGGTCGATCCGACGATGACGAGGTATTAGTTGATCCCACCGGATCCGATCGAGCGGTTTCGCAGCGTTTACGCGCTCGCCGAAAAGCTCGACCGCTCGATCATCCCGGAACCAAACGCGATGTCCCTCGCGACAATCGGGGGTCGCGATCAGCCTTCAGCAAGAATCGTCCTGCTCAAAGCGTTCGACGAGCGCGGATTTGTTTTCTACACGAGCTACGATGGGAAAAAAGGGCGACAGCTTCTTGCTCACCCCAGGGCCGCTCTCTGCTTCTACTGGGCGCCGCTCTCCATCCAGGTTCGCATCGAAGGGAGGGTTACGAAAGTCTCAGATGAAGAGGCCGATGCCTATTTCGCTACTCGTGAACGGGGCAGCCAGATCGGAGCGTGGGCCTCGCGGCAGAGTGAGCCTCTGGAGACGCCGACCGCTCTCGACGAACGGGTTGCCAGGTACGAAAAGGAATTTGAGGGCAAGGCTATCCCGCGACCCGGGTACTGGTCGGGCTTCCGCGTCTGGCCGGAGAGAATCGAGTTCTGGAAGGGGAAGCCCAATCGTCTCCATGAGAGACATCTCTACACGAGAGATGGCGAAGGCTGGCTGATCGAGACCCTTTATCCATGACATTGAGCCGGTACCACTGGAGCGCGACATACCATAAAATGTTGAGATGACGAGCACCCGCATTTCCACACCGTCGAAAACGGCACCGCCTTCGCCGCCACCGCCGCCCGCCGAGCCGTGGACGATCGCCTCCGCGCGTGCCCTCTATAACATCGAGGGATGGGGGATTGGCTTCTTCGACATCAACGAAGCCGGCCACGTCGTCGTCCGACCCGATAGGGCGAAGGACGACCGGGAGCTTGATCTCTTCGATCTCGCGAACGATCTCGAGGAGCAGGGAGTCGGCCTGCCATTGCTACTTCGCTTCTCGGACATCCTGAGATCGAGGATCGAATCGCTGAATGAGAAATTCTCCCGCGCGCGCGAGGAATACGGCTACGAGGGCGGCTACACGACGGTTTATCCGATCAAAGTGAACCAGCAGCGGCACGTGGTCGAAGAGATCGTCGAATTTGGAAAAAGCGCGGGGGTGGGTTTGGAGTGCGGCAGCAAGCCAGAGCTCCAGGCCGTGCTCGGACTGGCCGAGCACACGGACCATCTCATTGTGTGCAACGGTTACAAGGACGAGGAGTTCATGCGGCTCGCTCTCATGGGGCAGAAGCTTGGACACCAGGTTTTCATCGTGCTCGAGCAGCTGAGCGAGGTGGACGTGCTGCTCAAGGTCGCCGACGAGCTTGGAGTGAACCCGACGGCGGGCGTGCGCATCAAGCTGTACTCTGAGGGCTCTGGCAGGTGGGCAAAGAGCGGCGGCGAAAAGTCCAAGTTCGGACTCAGCACCGCGCAGCTCGTCAGGCTCGTGGACAAGCTCAAGGGCCTCGGCCGGCTCGACATCCTCAAGCTCATTCACTTTCACCTCGGCTCGCAGATCACGGACATCAGATACATCAAGGCCGGTCTGCAGGAGATTACCCGCTACTACGCGGAGATGCGCGGTCTGGGCGTCGACATTACGCACGTCGATGTCGGGGGCGGACTGGGCGTCGACTACGATGGCTCGAGCTCGACCTCGCAGGCGAGCGTGAATTACACGCTCCAGGAATACGCGGACGATGTCATCTATACGATCTCCGAAGCGTGCCGCCAGCACGAGCTCCCGATGCCGCACATCATCAGTGAATCAGGGCGCGCGCTGACGGCCCATCATGCGCTGCTCTTGCTCAGCGTGATCGACGTCGAGTCGCAGGCGGACAACGCAGTGCCCGAGCTCACCGAAGATCATCCCGGTCTTCTTCACGAGATGGCCGCGGACTATGCGTCGGTCTCGAAGCGCGTGTCGAAGAAGCGTGTGCGAGAAGTTTTCCATGACGCGACGTTCGACAAGGAACGTGCTCAGGAGCTGTTCAACAGCGGGGTGCTGTCGCTGCGTGATCGCGCCATCACCGAACAGATTTATCTGTCGACGATCGCGGCGGTCGCCCGGATCGCGCGGCACGACCGCGACGAGTATTCGGACATAATTGACGATGTCGAAGCGACGATGGTCGATCGCTACTTCTGCAACTTCTCGCTCTTTCAATCGCTGCCGGATAGCTGGGCGATCGACCAGATCTTTCCGATCATGCCGATCCACCGGCTGAACGAGGAGCCGACTCGCCGCGGCACGATTCAGGATGTGACGTGCGATTCCGACGGGAAGATCGAAACCTTCATCGGCGATCGGACTCCCCACAAGAGTCTGGAGCTGCACCCCTTCAACGACGGCGATCCGTATATCATCGGGATTTTTCTGACGGGCGCTTATCAGGAGATTCTGGGCGATCTACACAATCTGTTCGGCGATACGAACGCGGTGCACATCCGGCTGTCGG
>DASWGL010000396.1:0-7223 GCA_036393735.1 Gemmatimonadaceae bacterium
AACACCGAAATTCAAATGAAAAAGTTCAGCAACTACATTGGCGGAAAGTGGGCCGCCCCCGAGTCGGGTGAATACTTCGAGAACCACAACCCAGCCGATCGCGCCGATGTCGTCGGCAAGTTCCCACTCTCCGACACGCGCGACGTGGATCGCGCGGTCGAGAGCGCCCAGCGGGGTTTCGCTAGCTGGCGACGGACTCCGGCTCCCGCACGCGGCGATGTCCTCCGGATCGTCGGCGACATCATGACCAAGCGCAAGGAAGAGATCGCCGACGCGATGACGCGCGAGATGGGCAAACCGCTTACGGAGACGCGCGGCGACGTGCAGGAGGGAATCGACACAGCCTACTACGCGTCGAGCGAAGGGCGGCGCTTGTTCGGCAAAACGGTCCCCAGCGAGCTGCGCAACAAATGGGCGATGAGCTACCGGCGTCCGATCGGTGTCGCCGGTCTCATCTGTCCGTTCAACTTCCCGATGGCGATCCCGACGTGGAAGATGTTCCCGGCGCTGGTGTGCGGAAACGCCGTGGTCTTCAAGCCCGCGGAGGACGTTCCTCACACTGGAACTCTTCTCATAGAGATTCTTCTCGAGGCCGGGCTTCCGCCAGAGGTCGTTCAGCTCGTCCACGGTCGGGGAGAGCAGGTAGGTGCGGCGATGGTCGAGCATCCGGGAATCCCGCTCATCTCCTTTACGGGCTCGACGGAGACTGGCCGGCTCGTGGGTGAGACCTGCGGGCGCCTCCACAAGCGGCTGTCGCTGGAGATGGGGGGTAAGAACGCCCAGATCGTGATGGACGATGCCGACCTCGATCTGGCCCTCGAAGGCGCCCTCTGGGGCGCTTTCGGGACGACGGGGCAACGTTGTACCGCTACCAGTCGTCTTATCATACACAAGAAAGTTCACGACAAGTTTGTTGGCATGCTCGAGGACCGGGCCCGGGCTCTCAAGCTGGGCGACGGAAGGAAGAAGGGCACCGATGTGGGCCCGCTCATCAACGAGGATGCCCTCAGAAAAGTCGAGACCTACGTCGATATCGGTCAGTCGGAAGGCGCGAAGCTCGTCACCGGAGGGGAACGCCCCAAGAAACTATCTGGTGGCAACTTCTTCGAGCCGACCATCTTCACCAACGTCAAGCCGGGCAGCCGTCTCGAGCAGGAAGAAATCTTCGGTCCGGTTCTTTCCGTAATTAGAGTGAAGGACGCGGACGAGGCTTTTGGGGTGAACAACGACGTGAAATACGGCTTGTCATCGTCGATCTACACGCGGGATGTGAACACGGCTTTTCGCGCGCTCAACGAGCTCGACAACGGAATTACGTACGTAAACGCACCAACCATCGGCGCGGAGGCTCATCTCCCGTTCGGCGGCGTCAAACAGACAGGGAACGGGCACCGGGAGGGCGGCTGGGAAGTCTACGAGTTCTACTCAGAGACCAAGGTCGGCTATGCCGACTTCTCCGGCACCCTGCAGCGCGCCCAGATCGACACTTATCTGGGAACGCCCGACTGATCAAATCGGTATAGAGGGAAATGGATCAATACGAACACAAGCGGGCACACGCCCTCCAGCTCGCGAATCGAAGGCGGACCGGCAGCAAGCTGGCGTTCTTCGCGCACTGGGCCAAAATCATCGTCGTTTCGCTGGCGCTCTTCGTCGTCATTCGCGCCTTTGGCGTTGAGGCGTTTAAGATCGCGAGCGGGAGCATGGAGCACACCCTGTTCGAGGGTGACTTCTTGCTTATCAATAAGCTGGTGTACGGCGCCGGCATCCCCGGCAGCGGCCGCAAGCTGCCGGCCATTCATGCCCCGAGGCGCGGGGATGTGGTCGTCTTCACCTATCCCGTCGATCCAAGGCTCAATTACGTCAAGCGGATCGTGGGCATCCCGGGTGACACGCTTCAGATGCGTGACGGGACTTTGGTCAGAAACTGGGAGCCGGTGCACGAGGACTACGTCCAGCACACACCCGAGGACGCCGACCAGTCAGACGACGATTTCCGCTGGCAGAAAGCGTATCTGGTGGGAGGCGCGTCGATCGAGAATTACCATCCATCCCGTAACAACTGGGGCCCTCTGATCGTCCCTGCTCATGACTACTTCGTCCTCGGAGATAATCGCGACAACTCGTCGGATTCGAGGTATTGGGGTTTCGTCGCGGACTCTCTTGTGCGCGGCCAGCCGATAGTGGTCTATTATAGCTACGCGCCCGATACCGGAGACCGGCTGGATTGGCTGACCCGCCTGCGGTGGAAGCGCTTCGGAGAGATCGTCCACTAGTCCGCAGTTCCGACAGAAGTTCGCAGTTCGGAGTCTTGGTCGATCTCTCGATCTCTGAGAGGATGCCGATATCGCTATGAAGGTTTCGACGAATCGGAAATCGACCGTCGACGAGGGATCGCTCGATCAGTACCTCCGGGACATCAGCGTCTTTCCCCTCATTACTCGCGAGAAGGAAGTGGAGCTCGCGAAGCGCATCCGGCAGAACGACCAGGAAGCTCTCGACACCCTCGTCAGATCGAATCTCAGATTCGTCGTCTCCGTCGCCAAGAAATATCAGAATCAGGGAGTCTCGCTCTCTGATCTGATCAACGAGGGCAACCTCGGCCTCATTCGCGCCGCGCACAAGTTCGACGAGACGAAGGGCATCAAGTTCATCTCGTACGCCGTGTGGTGGATCCGGCAGTCAATTCTCCAGGCACTTGCGGAGCAGTCGCGCATCGTGCGGGTTCCGCTCAATCGCGCCGGCACGCTGCATCGCATCGGCAAGCGGGCGAGCAGCCTGCTCCAGGAGCTCGGTCGTCAGCCGACCAACCTCGAGATCGCCGATGGCATGGACATCAGCGAAGACGAGGTCGCCAAGACGATGATGATCTCGCAGGTGCATCTCTCGCTCGATGCGCCGATGACGCCGGGCGAGGACAACCGCCTGCTCGATTATCTGCCCGACAACATGAATCCGACTCCGGACGAGATCACGTTCGAGAAGGCGTTGTCGGAGGCGATCGAGGAGTCGTTGTCGTCGCTGAAGGAGCGTGAGTCGAAGATCCTTCGCCTCTATTTCGGACTCGATGGTGCGGATCCGATGACGCTCGAAGACATCGGCACGCTGCTGGCGATCACGCGCGAGAGAGTGCGTCAGATCAAGGAGAAGGCGCTGCTCAAGCTGCGGCACAATTCGCGGAGACGGTCGCTGGAGTCGTTTCTCGGATAATTGATGGTCCTGGTGGTTAACACGCCATCACGGGCACCGGATCAGGAGAGTAGGGCAATGGCACTCAAAGTCACATCTCCTGCGTTTCAGCCGGGCGGATCGATTCCGTCCAAATACACGTGCGAAGGTCAGGACGTCTCGCCTCCGCTCGCCTGGTCGGGCTCACCGGCGAGCACGAAGACCTTCGCACTCATCGTTGACGATCCCGATGCACCCGATCCAGCGAAGCCACAGCGCGTCTACGTGCACTGGGTGCTTTACAATCTGCCGGCGACGACGACGGCTCTCCCCGAGAATGCATCGAAAAAGGGATTGCCGAAGGGAGCAGTGCAGGGGAAGAACGATTGGGGGAAGACGGGGTATGGCGGGCCCTGCCCGCCAATCGGGCGGCATCGCTACTTCTTCAAGCTGTACGCGCTCGACACTGAGCTCACGGGCTTGTCGTCACCAACGAAGGCCGACGTCGAGCGAGCGATCAAAGGACACGTGGTCGATTCCGGAGAGTTGATCGCCACCTATCAGAAAACAGCCGCGAAGAAATAGAGCCGGTTGCTACGAGTAAGAAGAGAGCCGGATTCCGTTTGGAATCCGGCTCTTTAGCTGGTAAGGGAGCGCTGCGCTTAAAGCCCGAGCGCGCTCTTCACGTTGATGCGACCGCTCCCGTAGGCAGGATCAATCGGATCGGAGGAACTGTGCATGATGTTCTTGATCTGTTGCGGGTTGCCTTTCCCGAACTCGGCGATGAGCAGCGCCGCCAGCCCAGCAACGTGCGGCGAGGCTTGGCTCGTTCCAATAAAGCCAGTAAGAAACCCTCCACTCTGGCATCCCGCCAAAACCGGGACTTGGGCGGCAGTAAATCCTGCAAGGGTCTGCTTGGCGCAGAATGACCACACCCAGGACGCAAAATCATTTCCCCATGGGCGTGGAGACTTTGGGAACGGATGCGCAACGCTGCCATCGCCACTGCTCAGGTCTGCGCTACCGCCGGGGGCGGCGACGCTGATCGCCTGGCGACCAAAATTCGAATAGAACGCGGGCTGATCCTGGTTCAGCAAAGCCGTAACAGGTCCGACCGAGGACACGCACACCACGTGCGGTGAATCGCAAAAACTCGCGTATCCGTTCCCGTTGTGCTGAAGGTCTGCGCCGTCGTTCCCCGCGGAGACGACAATCAGCATGCCTTGCTGCTTGGCGTAGTTGAATACCCTGTTGATCACGCCGAGAAGCCGGCCGTTGCCAGCCTTCGAGAAGGCTCCGCCAAGACTCATGTTGGCCACATCCGCGCCATGATCAGCGGCCCATAGCACGCCACTGAGTATCTGGCCAAACGATCCCACGCCGTTCGACCCGAGTACCTTGACTCCGATCAATGTGGTCCTCGAAGTGACGCCGGCGAGCGCGAATGCCTTGCTGCTCACCTGTTGCGCGACATTGGTACCATGTCCGTTAAAATCGGTGATGACGTTCCTGGACGGGAAAAATTTCTTCGCGACTGTGTCGTCAGCTGGATGCACGGCTGAAGTGTCGGTTCTCCTAATGTAGGTGCTCATGAACGAAACAGAGCGGCCAAGATCCACCAGCCCCGTTTCGTCGAAGGAGTCGTAGTCAATTCCCGTGTCGAGAATCGCTACAGTCACGTTCGGACTACCAAGCCTTCCAGCAGCCCAGGCTTTGTCAGCCTGAATCAGGCGCATATTCCATTGAAAAAAGAATCGGACTCCGCCCGCCGGATTTGACTGACTGTCGATGGACGGGTTCGGCAGATCCGTCACGTCCGCCCGCGCGGTCGCAAGATTGTCATCGAGAGCGACGACATCGTCAGCCTGCACATCACTGACGCCACTTATTGAGCCGAGGTGTACGGCGCTCGCATCACTGAGCCCCGCCACGAACGCGAAACCCGCTCCTGCGTTCGCAAACGCCAGGGTGCCACCAAGACCGGCAACACGATCAGCAAAACCCGTCGGAATCCCGTTCCCCTTGAAGAGGACTATGTAACTTCGGGAGCTCCCGCCCGTTGCGAGCGCAAACGAAGGTGCGGAACGCGCTTTGATTGGTGCGACTGCATCGGTGGAACACCCCGCGAGCGCAATCGCGGTGACCAACGCGAGAACGGAAGTCTGACGGTTCATGGGCCAGTCCTTTCAAAAAAGGGAACGACGGGTGTTGGGAGAGGGGCAGGAAGCTCTGCATTAGTGCGCAAAGCGCAAGCGGAAAGAATCAAAAAGGAGCGAAAACATGTGAATCGCAGTACAGACTGTCAATAGATTTCTTTCGCGCCACGGCGGGCGACAGTTTTTCCGTCGTGAACGATAATCGCAGCGACCTGTTGATCCTCGCCGGTTACATTTCCCGCATGGCGCAACAAGCTTCTTTCGATGTGACTACCGGCGTCGACCTCCAGGAGGTCGATAACGCCGTCAATCAGGCGCAGAAGGAGATTTCCCAGCGCTACGACTTCAAGGGATCCCCGGCGACCATCGAGCTCAATCGCACCGAGGGGAAGATCGCCCTCACCGCCGAGAACGACTATAAGATGCAGGCGCTCTGGGATGCGCTTCAGACCAAACTCATAAAGCGCGGCGTCTCCGTGAAGAATCTCGATCCCGGAGAAATCAAACCCGCCGGTGGCGACACCGTCCGCCGCGATATCGCACTCAAACTGGCGCTCGATGGGGACACCGCAAAGAAAGTCGCGGCGGCCATCAAGGAGGCCAAGCTCAAGAAAGTTCAGGCGGCAATCCAGGGGGACCAAGTGCGCGTCACATCCCCGTCCCGGGACGATCTCCAGGAGGCGATGGCGCTCCTTCGCGGCAAGGACTTCGGCGTCGAGCTCAAATTCGGGAATTACCGTTGACGCCGCGCCTGCTCGGCTCCGCGTCCGCGCTATAGAATGAAAGTCGGCATCATCACACTTGGCTGCGACAAGAACACTGTCGACAGCGAACGATACCTTGCGCACCTGTCCGATTATTCCGCCGAGTACACCGCGGATCTCGCCGCAGCCGAAGTCATCATCGTCAATACCTGTGGCTTCATCGACGCTGCCAAGAAGGAATCGATCGACGCGATGATCGAAGCGGCGCGTTTCAAGACGAAGGGACGTTGCCAGGCTGTCGTTGCTGTCGGCTGCATGATCGAGCGCCACAAGACCGAGCTCGTCGATGCACTCCCGGAGGTCGATCTCTTCCTCGGCTCCTCCGAGATGCAGCGGCTCGTCCCGGAGCTTGTCGAGCGAGGATTGCTCGGCGAAATGAGCGAGGAGCTGCATCCGGGAGTACGACTCTACACGGGCGACCTGCCGCACGTGCGCTACATGAAGATCAGTGAAGGCTGCGACCACGGCTGCGCGTTCTGCGCCATTCCGCTCATGCGCGGAAAGCACCGCTCGTTCGCGCTCGACGAGGTAGTGCGCGAGGCACAGCTACTCGAGCTTCAGGGAGCGCGCGAGATCAATCTCGTTGCGCAGGACCTGGCGCACTATGGACGGGACCGGCGCGACGGAGTTAACCTGCCCGAGCTGCTCGAAGCGCTCGTTGCCGAGACGTCGATACCGTGGGTGCGGATGCTTTACCTCTATTCCGCCGGTATCACCGACCGTCTGCTCGAAGTCGTCGCTGGCGAAAATCGCGTGCTGCCTTATCTCGATATGCCGATTCAGCACGGGTCCGACCTGGTCCTCGCGCGCATGCGTCGCCCGGAAAGAAAGCGCACGATTCGCGACCGCGTGCAGAAATTCCGCGATGCCGTTTCCGATGTCGCGATCCGCACGACGTGCATCGTCGGTTTTCCGGGCGAGACGGACGAGCAATTCGAGGAGCTGCTAGAATTTCTCGAGGAGATGCAGTTCGAGCGAGTGGGCGCGTTCACGTATTCGGCGCAGGAAGGAACGAGGGCGGCGCAGTACCCGGACGATGTGCATGAAACGGTGAAGCGGGAGCGGCTGGAGAGACTGACCGAGCTTCAGCGCGCGATCACTGCCGGGAAATACGAGTCGCGGACCGGACGCACGG
>DASWGL010000397.1:0-3123 GCA_036393735.1 Gemmatimonadaceae bacterium
GGTTGCGAAGGTCGGACTTCATCGCGGCGACATACGCCTTGTCTTTCGTGTTGGCGAACTTCGGGATCGCGATCGCGGCAAGAATGCCGATGATGACGACTACGATCAAAAGCTCAATGAGGGTAAAACCCTTTTTGTTGCGTGACATCGGTTCTCCTGCCAGCGGTTAGAGGATGAAACGGCTCTCGTCGTCTTCTATCAGAGGACTCCGTGAGAGTCCCTCGCGTAACCCTTTGTTTTCACGTTAAGTGCCAATATTACATAACCTTAGTGTTACCCCAACGTGGTTTTGTCGTCGCGATTTTCTCTCGCAGGCGAGGTAAACAACGAAACGACCAGCCTTCGACGAGATCCCTCGACTCAACACCCGAGGATTCGGCTGCTCGGGATGAATGAGCAATTGAGTCTTTTATCGTCGCGGCTCCGAAACGGCTATTTACCACCGCCCGAGTGCTCCGCCAACTTTCCCACGCCGGGCTTGAGAGTTGCGCACCCGGAGTGTGAAATCCAGAAGTGAGTGAGAAAATGTTAACAATCAAACCGCTTGAATCCGCTCTCGCGCTCATCGCCTTTACCGCCTGTGTCGGCTCGGCGATGGAAACGTCGACACCCGGCCTGGTCCAGACCACGGGGACCGTGACGGTCACAGGAAGAGTGACCACCAGCGACGGGAAGCCAGTCCCGAACGCGCGCGTGTACGTTCCGGGTACCAACGAGGCGAGTCGAACCGACGCGAACGGGAATTACACGCTCACTGGCGTTCCCGGTGGTCCGCAAGCGGTCGTAGTCAGAGAACGCGGCTATGTGCCGGTGCGGGTCGAAGCCAAGTTTTCGACGAAGCGCAGCGATCGCGCGCGCAACCATGTCGACGTCAAGCTGCTGACGCCCAACGAAGTGGCGACGGTCGCAGCGCAGTGGGCGCGGGACTCGGCAGGCCTCGACAAGGTTGGCTTTTTTCGGCGCGAGTCCACCAACAGAGGCGCTTACTTTATTACACCGGACCAGATCGCCGAAATGAAACCGGTGACCACCTCGGACATTTTTCGACGGGTGCCAGTTGTCGTCCAAACGACGGGGCGGACGGGACCGGTGCTCCGCGGCGTACAGGGCTGCCTCATTACATACGTCGATGGGCTTCCCTGGCGGTCAATGTTTCCCGGAGATCTCGACACCTACGTTCCTGCTCGCGACGTGGTAGCCGCGGAAGTGTATCCGCCAGGGCAGACTCCCCCACCGCCGTTCGTGCGCGGTGTTCCGAGGTCGAACTGCACCACGCTTGCGATCTGGACGCGGTCGCGGGTGGGTTGAAGGCGGCGATCAAGAAAAACACGGCGCCATAAAACCTTCCGGGCCGGAGAAAGCAGCTCGGGTTGAACCAGAGCGATCGCGTTTGTGCTGGCACGGGCTCGTGCTTCGCCGGTTTCTACAGCCAACGCCGAACGCACGAACGATAGGCGGCAAACTGGTCCCCGAATGCATCGCTCAGGTACCGCTCTTCACGCGACACTACAGAGCGCACGAGCACGATTAGAACGACCGGCAGCAGGATCAGCGGCCAACCGGAATTGATGACAGCTGCCCCGCCGATGTAGGCAATCGTCAGACCCACGTACATTGGATTTCGCGTGAAGCGGTATGGCCCGTTCGTTACGAGCTGGCTCGCGGCGTGGTGGGGAATCACCGCCGTTCGTGCCCGGCGAAATGTGACGATTCCCCACGCGGCGAGAACAACGCCAACGAACAGGATGCCGACTCCAATTCGCTCGAGAATTACACCACCGCTCGACAATGCCAGTCCTCGCCCCCACCGATCGACGATCCAGCCGGCGAGGAAACCGCCGGCAAAAATGAAGGGAGGAGGAAAACGTACGCCGGGATTTGATAGTGGAGCTCGAGCTGTCACGTCTGCCTCATCGTGAAGAGGGCGCCGAACAAGGCATTATACGTCCTTCCATCCTTTCGCGCCTCAACGTCATATTGGTCGCCGCCAACATTTGGACCGGCAAGCGCGAAAGACAATCAGCCGACTTCACTCGGACAGAGATTCCATCACCTGTCCTCCATCACGCATCCAGACCCTCACTGGCGAACAATGCTGAACAAACTCGTCGTAATCTCCGCGCTCCTCTTCGCTGGCGCGTGCTCGACGGCGCCTGCACCCAAAACCGCTCCGAGCCCCCAGCGCAACGGACAGGGCCCGTCGGGTGACACCACCAGAGCGGGTGGTGATTCCGCTCGCGCGGGCGGAAATGCGCCCGCGCAGCCACGTCCCTACAACCGCGTAATTACGCGCGACGCGAAAACCCGCCGCGGCATGTTCGCCGTCCACAGAGTGAACGACAAACTCTACTTCGAGATCCCGAAGAATGAGCTGAATAAGGACATGCTCCTTGTAGGACGCTTCACGAGGGCGGCTGCCGCAAATCCCCGCCTGCCCGGCGGCCAGTTCGGCAGCTACGGGGGCGACCAGTTCGCTGAGCGGACACTGAGATGGGATCGCAGCGGAAACCGAATCATCCTCCGCTCCCCATCCTTCGCGATCGTCGCCGACAGCAGCAATCCGGTCTATCGCGCCGTCCAGGCGGCCAACTATCCTCCCGTGATCGCGGTCCTCAACGTCGAAACCTACGGACCGGACAGCGCCGCCGTCGTCGACGTCACTCGACTCTATACCACCAGCATTGCGGAATTCACGGCCATTCGCGGAAGTCTCGATGAGCGTCGCTCGTTCGTCGAAAACGCGCTCGCCTTCCCCGACAATGTCGAGGTCGAAGCAACGCAAACAAGCACAGTGAGCCCAACACCCAGCGGTGGCGGGGGCGGCGGGGGGGGTCAAAGCCAGGGTCCTCAGCCTGCCCAGAGCGTGCTCGCGCACTGGAGCCTGGTCCGCCTTCCCGAGAAGCCGATGGTCCCGAGGCGGTGGGACGAGCGCCTTGGATACTTCTCGATCGCGCAGGTGGACTTCGGGACTACGGAGCAACGCTCGGCCGATCGGTCCTACATATCTCGCTGGCGTCTGGAGAAAAAAGATCCGAATGCCGCACTGTCAGAGCCGGTCAAGCCGCTTGTCTACTACGTTGATCCCGCAACTCCGGAGCAGTGGAAGCCGTGGGTGAGAAAGGC
>DASWGL010000398.1:0-5288 GCA_036393735.1 Gemmatimonadaceae bacterium
CGACGTGCTTCTCGAAGTATTCCTTGTGCTTCTTGAGGCGATCATGGAGATCGATGTCGAGCGTGGATGTCTGGCCGAGTCGAAGCTTTACTCGTGATCTGGCGTAGCCGCCCAGTAGCCCGAGGTTGCGTAGTGGACGCCGCAGTGCCGACCCGACTTCCTTCAAGGCTGCCGCGGGTGCCTGAATGCCGTTGAGTGCAATGAAGAGTCGCAAAACCTCGTTCGCACCCTCGAAGATTCGATTGATGCGCGAGTCGCGTAGAATCCGCTCGTAGGGGTACGGCTTCACGTAACCACGGCCTCCGGCGAGCTGCACCATGTCGTCGGCGGCTCGCCACACCATCTCGCTGGCGAAAACTTTTGCGCAGGCGGCCTCGAGCGAGAAGTCGTTGTCGCCCCGGTCAACCAGTGACGCGAGGATCCCAAGCATCGAGTCGGAAGCGTAGATCTCGCTCGCGATCCGCGAGAGCTTGCGCTGCGTGATCTCGAAATCGGCCAGCGGATGCCCGAACTGCACGCGCTGTTCGGCGTACGATGTCATCTCTTTCAGGGTGCGCTTGGTGCCGCCCGTGCAGCCGGCGGCGAGAGTCAATCTCCCGGCATTGAGCACGTGCACCGCCACCCCGAATCCGCGCCCGACTGCGCCGAGGAGGTGATCGGCTGGCACCTCTAGGGCGTCGTAGCTCAGCTCCGCCTCGGTCGATCCCCGGATGCCGAGCTTGTGAACGGTGCCGACCACTTTGAACCCGGGCATGTCGGGACGGATCAGAAACGCGGTCATCCGCTCAACAGTCTCACCGCGGCGAGGAACAAACGCCTGCGCGAAAGTCGCGATCACTCCGGCGCGATGGGCATTGCCGATCCAGATCTTCCTGCCGTTGAGGCGCCAGTGTGACCCATCTTTGCTCAGCATCGCGGTGGTCTTGATGTTCTGCGCATCCGATCCGACTTCCGGCTCGGTCAGCGCGTAGGCTGCCAGGAAGTCACCACGCGCGAGGGGCGGCAGGTAGCGCTCCTTCTGCTGATCATTGCCGTGCAGCACGATCGCCTTGGAGCCGAGTCCGCAATGAACGCCGACTAGAACGGCGAGTGATGGGTCGATCGCGGAGAGCGTCTCGAACACGCGCGCGTACGCGGACGACGACAGTTCCAGGCCGCCATACTTCTTTGGAATGGTGAGACCCAGCATCCCGAGCTCGGCGAATGCACGGATGACATTCTCGGGGATCGTCTCTTCTTCGTCGAACCTGGCCGAGTCGATCAGATTGCCTTCCATCTCGCGGAGGCTCTTGATCAAGCGACGAACCGTGCGCGCCTCTTCAGCGTTCCGCTCGTCGAGTCGGCGCGGATACGGGAAGAGAAGCGAGTCGAGAACTACACCCGCGAAGATTCCGCGAGTGAACGACGATCTCTGCTCCGCCACCGCGGGACGCTGCTCTGTCGCCGAGACTTGCGTGCCGTTCACGCCGAAGCGGGCACGGAGTCACGCTGTCTCAGCCAGCGCCAGTGGATGCCGAACAGTACAGCGGCAAGCAGGATGAGAAGAAGATTGCCGACGAGCGAGCGAGTCGCGCGGAAGCGCGCGTTCCCGATTGCTGTCTCACGCTCGGCGTCGTAAAGACGTTGCAGCTCGGCGTCGGATGCAGTATCGGCCCCTACTCTGGAAGTCCTCGCCGTCGCTGGCTGATCAGGCCTTACTCCCGGGCCTCCTTGAGCAATCATCTCGGCGCGCACGGCGGGCTGGCGCTTCGCCTCTGCCTTGTAAATCTCAAAGTTCGTGATATCGCGTCCCATCCGCCCGTAGCCGCCGCCATCGGCACGAATGGGATCACTCAGATCGAATGCGGCATCGACGACCTGCTTGAGCGCGATCAGCATCACTATGACAGTGATGAAGCAAACCGCGTAGCCATACGCCTGCGCAATACGACTATTCACCCGGTCCATTCTTGCTCCCCCCTTTCAAGCGGTGGCGACGGTTCCGGCCTTTGCTGCATTCTCCAGTTGATCCGAAAGCGAATCTGGATCCGTGACCGGCCTGTCGCAGGTGTAGCTCCGACAGACATATGCAGTCGGATTCCCGTCGACCAACGGGCGATGCGCCAATAACTTGATCGAGGAGCGCGACTGCGGAACTCCGCCTGTCAGCACGAGTGATGGAACGTACCGCTCGGCTACCGTGCGCTCCAGTGCCTTGAATTGCGGGTCTGAGGTCTCTCCGACGAGAGCAACCTCGATCGCGCCGTAAACTTCCATGTCCGCGCAGCCGAGCAAGTGGCCAAACGCCGTCGGGAAGCGAAGCATCGGCTCAGCCAGCGCCTCCAGGCAGAACACGGCGCGACGGCGATACTCGCTGTCCTGCTGCAGGTCGGCCAGATACAGCAGAAGCTCCACGGCGAGCGACGTCCCGGAAGGAGTCGCATTGTCAGTGACATCACGGGGTCGTGTTATAAGTCGTTCCGCGTCACGCGCGGTATCGAAGAATGCACCGACCTCATCGTCCCAGAACCATTCGGTAATCGCGTCCGCGATTTCGCGCGCCCGATCCACCCAGCGCTCGTTGAAGGTGAGCTCGTAGACGGCGAGAAACCCGAGCGCGACCGCGGCGTGGTCCTCGAGGAAGCCACTGATCCGCGTAACGCCTTCCTTGTGGGAGCGCATTACCCGTCCCTTGCGAACCATCTCTCCCGCAAGGAATTCGGCGTTACGCACCGCAAGTTTGGCAAAATCACTCCGATCGAATGCTCTCGCAGCAGTGGCGATGCCTCGGAGCATCAGGCCGTTCCAGGAAGCGAGAATCTTCTCGTCACGGGCGGGCCATGCCCGACGCGCTCGCGCGTCGTAGAGAATTCGCCGCGCCCGGACAAGTATGGCGTCGAGAGTCTCCTCGTCCACCCCGGCGCGCGTGGCAGCAGCGGCGCGATCCGCCGGAACGAAGAGAATGTTCTTTCCCTCGAAGTTCCCGCCGCGTGTCATGCCGTAGTATGTCTTGAACGCGGGTGAATCGGCGCCGAGGAGGGCGTCGAGCTCATCTTCGCTCCAGACGTAGAATTTGCCTTCGTGACCTTCGCTGTCAGCGTCGTGTGAAGAGTAGAATCCCCCTTCGGGGGACGTCATCTCGCGGTCGAGCCATTCGACCGTTTCGATCGTGACGCGACGGATCTCTTCGTCTTTTGTTGCCTGCCAGAGGTGCGCACCCAGCCGCGTGAGCAGGGCGTTGTCGTAGAGCATCTTCTCGAAGTGCGGGACGAGCCAGCTCGCGTCGACGGAGTAGCGAGCGAATGCGCCGCCGATCTGATCGTAGATTCCGCCGCGGGCCATTTTGCGGAATGAATTCACGACGATCTCGAGAGCTTCGCTGGTGCCGGTCCGTTTCCAGTGGCGAAGAAGGAAATCGAGCACCATCGTCGCCGGGAATTTGGGAGCTGTGCCGAATCCGCCGTTCTTCGCGTCGTAGCGCTGCTCGAGAGATCGATATACGCCTTCGAGCATCTCCCGAGTGAGACTACCGCTGCTTCGTGTCTGGGTGAGATTGCTTTCGTAGATCTGCCGGAGCTGTTCCGCGCTCTGAGCCACGCCTTCGCGTCTGTCTGCGTAGGCGTCGCTGACCGACCGAAGAACTTTCCGGAACGAGGGCAGGCCGTGTCTGTCGTCGGGCGGGAAATACGTTCCGCCATAGAACGGGCTGCCATCGGGCATGAGGAACATCGTCATCGGCCAGCCGCCCTGTCCGGTCATCGCCTGGACGGCCTGCATGTAGATCCCATCGATGTCGGGCCGCTCTTCGCGATCGACCTTGATGTTGACGAAGGTGTCGTTCATGAGGCGCGCGGTCTCGTCGTCCTCGAACGATTCGTGCGCCATGACGTGGCACCAGTGGCAGGCGGCGTAGCCGATGCTGAGGAGGATCGGCTTGTCTTCGCGCTTCGCCTTCTCTAGCGCTTCGGGTCCCCACGGATACCAGTCAACCGGGTTGTCGGCGTGCTGGAGGAGATAGGGGCTCGTTTCTTTGGCGAGGCGGTTAGACATGACAAGCGATCGTGGCGGTGTTATTCATTCACGAATGGCGATGGAGTTCGCCCTTAACCACCGCTGGCATTTACGCGGTTAATGACTCCTGCCCGGCTCGACGCCGCGCAGGAGTTTTTGTGTTTTCAGAGACCTTGAGACTGAGATCTAATGATCTATCTGATGTTTTGCTGTGGCGGCCCGACCTTCTGTGATCCGCCCACGTCAATCGACCAGTCGTCGGGCTGCTCCTCTTCCTTGGCGTGCGGCCGGTACATGATGACCTTGACCCTCTCCAGTGTGATGAGTCCGCCACCGACCATCTGGTCCAGCTCCGGAAGGATCTCCTGGATCTTCTCTTCGGTGTCGACGCATTCGACAACAATGGGAAGGTCGAGCGACAGCTCCAGGAATCTCGCCGCATGAATGCGACTGCTCGGGCCGAAGCTCATGATTCCCCGGGTAACAGTCGCTCCGGCGTAGTGGCGCTTTCTAAGCAGCTGCACTATTGCCCAGTACAACGGCTCGCCCTCGTACTTGTCCCGCTCGCCGATGTGGATTCGCATCAGCACCCGCTCACCCTTCAAGCCGTGCATTTTTCCTCCTTCTTCACCACTATAATGCAACCTAAATGATCTTCCTGTTAATCGCAGTCGGGGGAGCGGCCGGATCGGTCCTCCGCTATCTAATTGGCGGGGTGGTACAGAGGATGAGCGCGGGCGGCTTTCCAGTCGGGACGATGTTCGTCAACGTCTCCGGATGCTTTCTGATCGGAATTCTGCTGAGACAGTTCCTCAATATGCAGCTCTCGCCGGAGCTGCGCGCGTTTCTCATAGTTGGATTTTGTGGGGGCTTCACGACATTCTCGACTTTCAGCGCCGAGACGGTGGGATTGATCGAGGGTGGCGAGTACGGAAGAGCAACGGGTTACGTTATCCTGAGCGTGATCCTGTGTCTCGCCGCGACGTTCGCGGGAATGACGGCGGTCCGGGTGCTCGTCGGTACGGGCCATGCCAGGTGATCCGCCATGCTGGTCTCACCTCTTTTACGATGACGAAAACACAGACGAGCCTGAGTCAATGACCAAATCAACCAAAACTGTTCGGGGCACGAGCAAAGCTGCTCGCGGTAAGGCGACCATTCCGGCGGATCTCGAGAAGTTTCTCTCCGACAACGACCCGCGCATCCACAACGAGCTGTTCGAGTTTCTCCGGATCCCGAGCGTGAGCGCGAAGTCGGACCACAACGCCGACACAAGGCGGGCGGCAGAGTGGGTGAAG
>DASWGL010000399.1:0-1852 GCA_036393735.1 Gemmatimonadaceae bacterium
GAGCACGAAGCCGCCCTGGAGGTGAGTGTGTCCGAAGAATGTGACGGGGACGGGAATGGTGATGAGCGGTTCGATGGCATCGCGGGCGCTGACCATGTATTCATCTTCGTCGAGCGGAGAGCCGTGGACGAACTGGATGCCAGGAAGTTCGTCGACGTGGATCGGGCCCTGAGGGAGCCCGCGGAGCCAGTCGAGATTTTTGGGAGTGAGCTGGTCGCGGGTCCAGAGAGTGGCGAGACCGGCGACGGGGTTGAAGTCCTCGAGGTTCATGAGGCCGCAGACGGCTTTGTCGTGATTGCCGCGGACAAAGACCTTTCCGAGAGCTTGAGAGCGGGCAATGACTTCGTTCGGGTTGCCGCCGTACCCGACCGTGTCCCCGAGATTGACGACGAGGTCATAGGCGGGAGCGGCGGCCAGACAGGAGTCCAGCGCTTCGAGGTTGCTGTGAATGTCGCTGAGAAGAAGGATACGCACAAAGGGAGGATTATAGCTTTTCTGGAGGGGAAACGACGAGGCGCATCTACTTTCCCGTAGAGACGCGGCTTGCCGCGTCTCCGGAGGCGGGGCAAGCCCTGTTTCTACGGCAGAACTGGTTATGCGACGCGGCTCGGCGTTTCCGCCAGCTTGCGTTCCGGAAGGAAATAGGACAGCGCGACGAACACAAAGATGAAAAACGAGATGCGAACATCGAGAAACGCGAGCGGCACCGAGGCGAGGTAGAGGAACAACGAGTAGAGATTCTTGAATTGGATGCTGCGATGGTAGCGGACCATATCAGGGTTGTCGCGGTGGTGCTGAATGATGGCGGAGCGCAGCAGGGCGAACGACAAAGAGCACAGCGTCAGCACAACTCCATAGAGAGCGACGGCGCGAGGATCGCGCGGACGGTTGCCCATGAAAGCGGTGACGAAGGGGACGAGCGACATCCAGAACAGGAGAATGTTGTTCGACCAGAGCAGGCGCGCATCGGCGCGGCGAGCGGAGTGCAACATGTGATGATGATTCACCCACATGATGGCGACGACGAGAAAGCTTAGGAGATAGCTGAGAAACTGCGGGAGAACCCCGCGCAGCGAGGCGAGCGTAGTGTCGCGCGGAATCTTGAGTTCCAGCACCATGATGGTGATGATGACTGCGATGACGCCGTCGCTGAAAGCTTCGAGCCGGTTGGTACCGATGCCGTCCATGTTTATCAGATCGTGTTTATCAGAATATGTTTATCAGATTCGAGGTGGATTCACGACCGGGCACCGCGCCCAGTGTTCCGGACTCACTTCAACAAGCGGGGGAAGGTGCACGGCGCAGGCGGCGACGCGGTGCGGGCAACGGGGTTCGAAGGGGCATCCCGGAGGAACTTGGTCGATGGGCGGGACGGTGCCTTCGATGGTCGCGAGCGGAGTGGAGCGGTCGGTCTCCAGGGTTGGAATGGCGCGAAGCAGGCCTTGGGTATAAGGATGCGCGGGCGCCTGGAAAATATCGGCCTTCGCCCCGAGCTCGACCAGGTTTCCGGCATACATGACGGCGACGCGATCGGCGACGTGAGACACGACGGCGAGATCGTGCGAGATGAAGAGCATCGCCAATCCGAATTTGTGGCGGAGATCGTTGAGCAGATCGAGGATTTGCTGCTGGATCGTGACGTCGAGCGCGGTAGTGGGCTCGTCCGCGATGAGCAGTTGCGGGCGGTTGACGATGGCCATGGCAATCATGACGCGTTGGCGCATGCCTCCGGAGAGCTGGTGCGGATAGCTGCGGGCGCGCTGTTCGGGGTCGGGGATGGCAACCTCGCGCATGCCTTCGACAGCTCGGCCCCAAGCTTCCGATTTGGAAACAGGCTCATGAGCGAGAACCG
>DASWGL010000400.1:0-3173 GCA_036393735.1 Gemmatimonadaceae bacterium
CCCCAATTAGCGGGTCTAAATCCTCGCGGAATAACGCCCCGTGCAATTCGTCGAGGTCTGCCGCGCGCGAACGCCGTGTGGGCTGGACGTGGTCCAGCAGCGGCTCCCCAACCATGAAGGACACGGCGCCTGGATCGATACGAAATGCCTCATCACCGAACGCGTTGATGTCGGCCTTGACCAGAAAACAACGCTTGTCGCGAAAATGCTGGGTCCGTTCGTTAGGGTGACGAGAGAGCGCACGCTTAATGTCGTCGCATAGCGTGTCCGGAACGGCGTCCGCAGCGTGACGAGCATAGACGCCTGCGAGTAGTGTCATCGAGGTTATGTGGGACTACGTCGGCGTGCCGAGGCGCCCCGGATCCGCAGTGTGAAATGGAGATGATCGGTTAAAGTATGTATTGCCGCGTTCGGCCAGAGCGGAGCAGATCGTACTTCGGCCGGGTCGCTCAAGTGACGTCGTAGAAGAGTTTGCCTGCCCGAGCCATCTGTTCGGTACATGCGATCGCCTCCAACGCCGCGACACACATGACGCGACTGTTCCCCATTCTTTTCCTTCTGACCAGGTGTTGCTTATCCAGCTCTTCCATGAGAATGAGGGGACGGCGCCGACGAACGGCCTCTGGAGAAAACACGCGTGTCTTGATCATCGATATCTTGCCAGTCGAATCAATCGAAGGCACTTCGAAAGCTTCGCTGAGATAGAGTGGAAAGGGCAGGGTCCTCTCGACGAGATGCTCCATGTAGTGAAACAGCGTTATCGTCGAAAAGGGTACATTGAAAAACACAACCTTCCCCCCAAGCTGCGAGAATTTCTCGAACGGCGACCCTGGTCCGCACGGGTACAGGCATTTGTCGTGATCCGCTATGATCCATTCCGCTTTTGGTCCAAAGGCGAGAACGGGGTGCGTAGGGTGAAAGCTTCTGAGGACGCCCTCGCGCCGTCGGAACGACTCCGAGATCATCCCCATGTGCGATGGCGTCTTTCGCACATCGAAGGTCTTCTTTTTTTGCAAGTACTCGTACGTCGACGACGAATAAGGAAGAGACACCATCAGCAAGTTGCCGTTCGGACCGACGCTTCTCAAAAACACGTCGCTCAGCTCCTTCGGCGATCCGCGAAAGCCGGACAAGGCGAAGGAACTATGGAGCATCACTGTGTCACCACTCGTGACGCCAAGATCGTGCAGCAAGGACTCCAACTCGCGCGATCCGTACGAAAGAAACCGCTTGATGAATAGTCGCTTCGTCGCTAAATAGAGCGCCTTCAGCTTAGTCTTCTGAGAGCTGTTCAATCTCGAAAGCAAGAACCTCAACGTGCAGACCCCTTCCTTTCCATTCCAACATCCGAGTCAGAGATCGGCGACGACTCCCATCCGCCCCGGCAGTGTCACCGCATTCATTTAGTCAAATTCCCGACCGGCAATTATTTCACTCGTGCCCAGGATTAGATCCGTTCCGTTGAAACCACCGGACGTCCGTTGCTTCGCGTCTCACTGATGCGAATTTGTTGTTCGGCCGTGTACGAATCGATTGCGAACTTCGTCGCCCAGTTGAGATATTCGAATTTCCCATAATCACCGTCGATTGGGAATGACCCTTTCACGGCGCCCCTCGTTTCGTCCGGATCGTCAATCCGCAGCGTGCGCCGCACTGCACTATTGAGCCTGTAAGCTGCGTCGCGGTAAGGCTTGTACTCAGTCTTGGCGTACAGGATGAGCAGCGAATGCGCAATCTGGACATTGCCCGTCAGACAACTCCAGGACACGCAGCCGCGCCAATCCGAGCTGAGCTTGCCTGGCAGAGCGCCGTCGTATCGAATGGCGGTCAAAAGGCCGTCTGCGGTCCGCCGCGCTGCTGCAAGCAGCAAAGGATCACCGTAAAAACTCTGTACCTCGAGAAGACCACGGAGAACGTACCCGATCGTATGGGTAAATGGCTGGGTGGGATCGTCGAGACAACAGCGGTCGAACCATCCATTGGGGCGCTGGTGCGTGAGTGCCCATCGAACGTTTCGGAGGGCTGCCTCGACGTATCCACGCCCCGGCTCGACAAGTTCTGCCTCGATAAGTCCCCATGAGACGTGCGTCTCATATGCTTTCTCGCCGCGTCCCGCGAATGGCGTCGGATAGCGACGCCAGCAACCATCTGCGTCCTGTGTCTCCACTAACCAGTCGGCGGCGGCGAGCATCGGTCTACGGTAAACGTCACCGAACTCGGACACGCCGGCGGCGAGTCCCATGAGGATCTGGCCGGTATTAAATGTGACTGGGACAACCGGTGTTTGATTAACCATTCCACCTTGGAATCCGCCACCAGGCAGCTGGATACTCACCAACCAGTCGAGCATCCGTTGGGCCCGCACGCGTAAGAGACCGTCCTTCCGCAGGCGGGCGTGGATCAACATCGTAGGAATGATGTAGCCCGTCGTCTCCGGGTACGAAGGTGCCCAACCATGGTTGAGGCCAAAGTGTCGAGCGACACCGCCATCTTGAGTGGCGGAGGCGTCCTGCGCGCGTCCCAACCACGCTAGACCCTCTCTCACTGCCCACGCTATCCCAGGGTCTGAGCCTAAACCCTCCCATCGATCGCGGTTCTGCGCTGCTCTCAGCGCCGACGGCAATTGAGCGTAGTCGCGCGCGCGACGAACGAGTCCAATGGTCGAATGCAGCATTAGTGATCGTTCGTCAGACGCGGCGTAGCATGCCGCAGACTATTTTGACCGTCGTCAAGCTCGCCCACACCGCAGCCCCGCGATTGCAGCGGGCAAGAGAAGAACGAACATCGGCATCTGTGCCCGAACCTCGACAAAAGGCCGATCGCTCACAGGCCATTCCCATAAATTGCGGGTTCCTGTGCCGCAGCGGCCACCGGCGCACCCGACCGAGCGGGCGTATGCATTTCTCTCGCGCCACGCAACAGTGGAGACCGCTGTGCGGGCGACAGACTGGAAACGAGCGCAGCGCGTGATCTGGAATCCATTGAGGCGAAGCCCAGTCGCTCCGCCACGATGTACAACGGCCGACCCTTGGCCTCGCCGTAGATCCGGCCGACGTACTCGCCGATGGCTCCGAGCGAGAGCAGCTGGACGCCGCCGACGAAAAGTACTGCGACGAAAATGGCGGCCCACCCCGGCACCCACGAGTTCGTCATCAGGCGCGTAATGACGGCGT
>DASWGL010000401.1:0-2246 GCA_036393735.1 Gemmatimonadaceae bacterium
GTTTGCGGCGCTCGAACCTGACGGGTTGCTTACGCTCTCTGCACCCGCCGTATTGGCGGCGGAACCTGGCGCCCCCGCCTCCGTAGTGGGAATTGGACCCGTCGTGGCGCCCGAGGTGTCTGATGTAAGCGTGCCGGTGCCGTAAGCGACCGCCACTGAAGTCGTCTGAGTGGAGTTACTGTTCGCTGCGGAAGCTGAGTTCGCACCGACCTTGCAAGCGGTTGCGACGATAACGAACGACAAGAGGACAGAACGATACATTTTTCCCGACTGTGGTTAGAGATCAAGGCGAGGCGGCGCGCGATCCTGCTCGGCCTCTTCGCGTTATGTATTCTAACGGTCTATTTCACCGATGTGTGGCTGGCGACGTGCGGCTTCGACGGCTGTCCGTCGCCGCGCGCGATCCAGAATTTCCAGCCCGATCAGGGCGGCCGCATCCTCGACCGTTACAACCGTCTCATGGGACGGTTGGAGCTGGTCCGGCGCGTCAACGTTCCTCTCAGCGCCGTCCCCGAGTTCGTTCAACAAGCCTTCATCTCGACTGAAGACCGGCGGTTCTACCAGCACGGCGGACTCGATTGGCGCGGATTCGCTCGCGCTCTAGTCACCAACCTGAGAGCCGGGCGCACGCGCGAAGGATTCAGCACCATCACGATGCAGGTGGCGCGCAACACCTTTGCCGTTCGAAAGTATCCGCCGCGATCACTCCGTCAGAAACTAGCGGAGCTGCGGCTGTCGCGTCTCATCGAGGGATCTCTCACCAAGCAACAGATCCTCGAGCTCTACTTCAACGTCATCTATCTGGGGAATGGCGTCTACGGCGTAGAGGCAGCTAGTCGCGATCTATTTGGCCGTAGCGTCAGTCAGCTAAATCTCCAGCAGGCAGCAATGCTGGCCGCACTTCCGAAGGCACCATCGGCGTACACGCCGCGCCGTCATCCGGACCGCGCTCTTGCTCGGCGCAATCTCGTGCTGAGTCTCATGGTGAAAGAGGGATACGTCTCGGCGAACAGACTTCCGGGGCTGCAGGCGCAGCCACTCCGAATCGCGCGCGATGAGTGGCGTCCAAAGGATCCGAACGATTCGTACGCCCTCGACGCCGTGCGTGCGGTCGTCGATTCGATCATCCAGAGTGGCAGCGCCGACGTCATAGATCTCACCATTCGGACGACACTGGATCGCAACGCTCAGATCGCGGCCGATCGCGCGGTTCGGAGCCAGGCCGCCGCAATCCAGTCCGAGACGGGTCGTCGCGCTCTGGTACAGGGCGCGATGGTGGGAATCGATCCGCGCAATGGAGACATCCGTGCGCTCACGGGGGGACGACAGTATGAGCGTGGCAACTTCAACCGCGCTCTCCTCGCGCACCGCCAGCCCGGTTCCGCGTTCAAGCCGTTTGTCTACGCCGCGGCGATGGCAGCGGGCTACACGCCCTCGTCGGAAGTGGATGACGATCCCATCGACGTAAAACAGGGACAGGAAGTCTGGTCGCCGTCAAATTACGGCGACGAATATTTCGGACGCATCACTTTCCGCAAAGCGCTGATCAAGTCAGCCAACTCTGCAACGGTGCGCGTCAGTCAGGCGATCGGCATTCCGCGCATCATAGAGACCGCGAAGAAAAACGGAATTGTCAGCCCGCTTCCCGACGTTCCGTCGATGGCGCTCGGCTCGATGTCGCTGACACCCCTCGAGCTCGTCACAGCGTACGCGCCGTTTGCGAACGGCGGCCACAAGGTCAAGACGCGGCTGGTGCGTAGCATTTCCACGTCCGACGATGTTCCAATCTGGATTTCTCAGGAGGCCCCCCTGAATCCCGTTCAGGTGATGGATCCTCGCGATGCCTATCAGGTGACGTCGATGCTTCAGTCGGTCGTCGACTACGGCACCGGCAAAGTCGTGCGCGATTACGGTGTAAAAGGGCTCGTCGCCGGCAAGACGGGAACGACGAACAGCGGCACCGACGTCTGGTTCGTCGGCTACACGCCGACGATCGTCGCGGCGTTCTGGTTCGGCTTCGACAATCCTGCCCCGATCAGCGGCGACGCATCAGGCGGCAGACTCGCCGCGCCAGCGTGGGTCCAGTTCTACCAGAACGGTTGGCGGGAGTACGCATCACCGAATGCCTGGAATCCGCCGGCCGGAATGGTAGAGCGCATCATCGATCCCACGACCGGCTACCTCGCGACCGAGTGGTGCCCCGTGACTCGCAACGAGTATTACAAGCCCGAGCTTCCGCTTCCAAC
>DASWGL010000402.1:0-2596 GCA_036393735.1 Gemmatimonadaceae bacterium
CGGCAAAGAGACGATGGACGGGGCTGATGACGACGGCGCCTATCTGAATTGTCCGATGACACGTGAGCAGTATGATGCATTCCTCGATGCACTTGTTGCCGCGGATCAGTATCACGGGCACGAATTCGACGAAGTCCCGTACTTCGAGGGATGCATGCCGGTCGAGGTGATGGCGCAGCGCGGTCGCGACACTATGCGCTTCGGTCCGCTCAAGCCGGTCGGACTACGCGATCCGCGCACCGGCCGGGAAGCCCACGCCGTAGTGCAGCTTCGTCAGGAGGACCGTGCCGGCCGCATGTGGAACCTGGTCGGCTTTCAGACGCGGCTCCGCATCCCGGAGCAGCAGCGCGTTCTCAGGATGATTCCGGGTCTCGCCGACGCGGAGTTTCTCCGCTACGGATCGATTCACCGCAATTCCTACCTCAACTCTCCTGAGGCGCTGAGCGCGCATCTGGCGGTTCGGGACGAGCCGGCCGCGCTGTTCGCTGGTCAGATCACCGGCGTCGAAGGTTACACCGAGAGCTCCGCGACTGGATTGCTGGCGGGAATCAACCTGGCGAGAATTCTTGCCGGTGACGATCCCGTGATTCCGCCGCCGACGACGATGATCGGCGCGCTGTATCGCTACATGAATGAGGCGGATCCGAAGCACTTCCAGCCGATGAACGCGAATTTCGGCCTCCTGGACGAGCTGCCAGCGCGGATCCGTGACAAAAAGCGGAAGCGGGAGCTGTTCTCCGAGCGGGCGCTCGGCGACATGCAGGCGTGGATCGAAGCCAACAACATCCACGGCGCGCTGTCGGTCCGGGTATGAGCGAGCCACAGGCAGTCGAAGAATTCCTGACCCATCTCGAAAAGGAACGCGACGTCTCCCCCAACACGCTCATCGCCTACCGGCGCGATCTCGAGGAATTCGTCTCGTTTCTCGGGCGCCACTACGGCGCGGAGAGATGGTCCTGGCAGGGACTGGACCGGCTCACGATCCGCGGATTCCTGGCGCATCTGACGCGCAAGAAGCTCAACAAGAGATCGATCGCCCGCAACCTCTCGGCAGTCAGAAGCTTCTACAAGTACCTGCATCGCAATGAGCAAGTCGAAGCCAATCCGGCGCGCGGCGTCAACACGCCGAAGCAGGACAAGTATCTGCCCGGCTATCTGGATCGCGCGCAGATCGAGCTGCTATTCCAGTCGGCCGAGCTCAAGGCGCAGGAAGGACGCTTTGGCGACGTCCGCAATTCAGGGATACTGGAGCTGTTCTACTCCACCGGAATGCGACTCTCGGAGCTGCGTGGAATCAATCGGACGGATATCGATCTGCTGTCACAGCAGGTGAAAGTGCGGGGGAAAGGAAGGAAAGAGAGGATCATCCCGATCGGAGACCACGCGCAGCTGGCGCTCAGAAACTACGAGTCGAAGCGCGACGAGCTGTTGCGGATGATCGGTCCGACCGGAGATCGTACCGCTTTCTTTCTCAGCAATCGCGGCAAGCGCATCTCGGTGCGCGCGATCCAGAACGCGGTGAAAGGGTTCCTCGACAAAATCGACGAGAATTCGGGACTTTCCACGCACTCGCTTCGCCACACATTCGCCACCCACCTGCTCGATGCCGGCGCGGATCTCCGCGCGGTGCAGGAGCTGCTTGGCCACGCATCGATTTCGACAACGCAGATCTATACCCATACCAGTATAGAGCGCCTCAAGCAGGTCTATCAGAAGGCCCATCCTCGCGCCTGAGCTCCATAATCGTCCCACGTTCCGGCGCGCGGGCACGATAATGGCTCTTTGTGTTGATGCGCGTGCCACACAGCGCGACTGCTTCACTGAAAAACCAACGCTACCCACAATGGCGATACGACCGTTTCGCCCGACGTATATAGATGCGCGCCGTCCCTACGGCGTTGCCGGTTGTGATACATCTCTCCGCGTTCCGCGCGTTTTACGCGTCGCAGCGCACGGTCGAGGCGTTCCCGACCCAACTGAAGCCAGTCGCGCGATTCATGGGTACCTTCGTGAACCGCATACTCACCAGCGGAGCGGCAATGGTCATTGCGCTGATCGCTGTTTTATCGTGCTCGGACTCATCGACCGGGCTCGATCCATTCAATACCGATAGTTTATCCGTCGATGCCAGCAGAGCAGTCGCATCGATAGAAGTGCATCTGGCGTCAAGCTCGATAAAGGCGGGCGAGACGACACAGGCAAGCGTGACGATGAAGGACCGTCGCGGCGTGGCGATCGATCGTCCGGTTCAATGGAGCTCGAGCGACACAACGATCGCGACCGTATCGGATTCCGGCCTCGTGAGAGGTGTGGCGCCGGGAAGCGTGAACATCGTTGCGCGGAACAAGACGGTCACTGGCAGCGCCAGGCTGACGGTTACCGCCTCGGATCCCACCACTATTCCCGTTGCGTCGGTGGCGGTTGTGCTGGCGTCGAGCACCCTCAATCCCGGCCAGACGACGCAGGCGACAGTGAAGACGCTGGATGCCAACGGCAATGTTCTCAGCGGACGCGCGATCGCCTGGACCACCAACAACTCGTTAGTTGCGACGGTATCGAGCGCGGGCGTGGTGACCGCAGTCGCAAGTGGCAACGC
>DASWGL010000403.1:0-2903 GCA_036393735.1 Gemmatimonadaceae bacterium
CGAAGGACTGTGATCTTCGCGAGCGGGACGCGATCGTGCGGATGCTCCAGGAGACTCGTCCCGACATTTTGATTCATCTCGCTGCCGTGGTGGGGGGCATCGGCGCGAACCGCGCAAATCCCGGGCGGTTCTTCTACGACAACGCCATCATGGGACTCCAGCTCATGGAGTACGCGCGCCAATTCAACGTTCCCAAGTTTGTCGCGCTCGGGACCATCTGTGCCTATCCGAAGTTCACGCCCGTTCCCTTCACCGAGGCGGACCTTTGGAACGGCTATCCGGAAGAGACCAATGCCCCTTATGGGCTCGCGAAGAAGATGCTCCTCGTCCAAGCACAAGCCTACCGAGCCCAGTTCGGCTTCAATGCGATATACCTCCTCCCGACCAATCTCTACGGACCCGGCGACAACTTCGACCTCGAGACTGGACATGTCATTCCGGCCATCGTCCGCAAGTGTCTCGAGGCCAAAGAGGAGCGCCGCCAGGAAATTGTCCTGTGGGGAGACGGCAGCCCCACCCGGGAGTTCCTCTACGTCGAGGATGCCGCGGAGGCGATCGTGCTCGCCGCCGAGCGGTACGATGGGGCTGAACCAGTGAATCTTGGTGTCGGTGAGGAAATAAGCATCCGTGACCTCGTCCAGCTGGTGGCATCCGAAGTGGGCTTCACGGGGCGACTGACCTGGGACACGAGTAAGCCCAATGGACAGCCCCGCCGCTGCGTGGATCCGAGCCGCGCCAAAGAGTTATTTGGCTTCGAAGCGCGTTATGGCCTGCGAGACGGAATTTCGAAGACAGTCTCGTGGTTTCTGGCACATCGGCATGACGCCGGAGCGTTCACGACGCCGTAAGGCTCTAGAATTTGCGCGCACCGCGAATCCTTGCACCGATATGTCTAAACACAATATGAAGTTCACCAAGAAATGAGCGCTGCTGAGGTTGCCGGATCCCGTGGCCCGATGGTGAGCTACGCGCAGAACCACGAGGATGTTCTCCTCGCGCGCGTTTTTGCTGGAGTCGAGCGCGGGTTCTATGTCGACATTGGTGCGTTCGATCCGACGATCGGCTCGGTCACACGCCACTTCTACGATCATGGATGGTGCGGAATAAACGTCGAACCAGGAGGCGCCTTCTCCCGCCTGGTCGAGCAACGCCCACGCGACATCAACCTCCAGGTCGCGGTAGCCGATCACCAGGGGAGATTGATGTTTTACGAACATCCGGCTGATCCTGGCACATCGACGCTGCTGGCCGATCTGCCTCCTCGCCTCTCTCACCTTGCGGATGGCCGCATCGCGCGGGAAGTCCCGGTCACAACGCTAGAGCGAATCCTTGAGGAGTATGCGGACGGCCGCGAAATCGATTTCCTGAAGGTCGACGTCGAAGGGTACGAGCTCGAGGTGTTACGCAGCAACGACTGGATGCGATTCCGGCCGAAGGTGCTTCTCATCGAGGCCACGGAACCCTATTCGATGGTCCTCAACCACGAATCGTGGGAGCCCGTTGTGCTCGAAACGCGCTATGCATTCGCACACTTTGACGGGATCAATCGATGGTACGTCCGAGGCGAGAGTATCGAAATACTCGAGCTTCTGCGGGCCCCCGTGAATGTGTTGGACAACTACGTGGATGCTGCCACGGTGGCGATGCGGGAGGAGATCGACCAACTACGCCGCGGGGCCACACGATGGCAAGGGGAAAGGGCCCCAGCGGCGCAAACTAGCGCAAGACAACGCATAGCAGGACAGGTTCAATCTACGAAGGCCTCGATGAGAGCAGCGCTCGGCCGTCGCGTGCGGAAGAGAGCCCGAGAGTTGCTCACGCCATTGCGGGATTTCTTCAACGAGCCACTGCTCTCGGACTTGCGAGAGATCCATGACATGTGCGCGCGCATCGAGCGCACCGAGATCGAGATGGATCGCTTGGTGCTAGCTGTTCTGAAGTCTCTGCAGATGCGCGTCGACACAGACCGCGTGACGGCTGACGCCGGAGACGACCCCGCCGCCACAATTCGAGAGGCGACCGATCCGCCGACGGGATCTCCATGATGGTCACGGTTCCCGCCTCGTGATGTCCCGACGAGGTCTCCATTTGTAATGCTAGCTCCGACTGTATTGATTGATGCTCGTTGCTTGCAGGACGCCGGATTCGCGGGAGCGGAAGTCGCAGGGTTGACATCGGCCTTGCTCTCGCCGAGCCGAGCCTATCTCGCCGAGGCATTTGGGAACGGGTCTGCACAATTGGTTGCGGTCGTGGACGACCACCTGCCGCCGCTTCGGGACAAACATCGCGCGCTGTTCGACCGTGTCCGGGTCACGCCGCTCTCGGGACGCGAAGACAGCCACGGGATTTTCGTCCAGCCTTCACCGATGAGCCGAGACCAAGGCCGCTTCGCACCGCTGCTTGCCAGGTCGTCGGTGCTGGCAGGTGCCATCGTCCATGACTCTGTCGATCTCGATCAGCGGGGCAGATCGCTGGATGATCCAGGCGCTCGCGTGAGCTACCTGGCGAACCTGCTGTGGCTGCGGCACTACCACGTCTACTTCCCCGTGTCGCAATATGCCGCCCGCCGGCTGAGAGAGATGACCGCGGTCGATGAACGTCGTGTCGTAGTGATGGAGGCGGGCGTGCTCGACGTCGCAAGGGGGCGACACTTTTGGGAACGCATCATCCGAGAGTATCATGCCCTTCACTCACCCCCTGCGCGCTCTCATAGGCCCGCGAAACCTGTTATCGCGTTTCTCACTCCATTCCCACCCCAACGCTCGGGTGTTGCGGATTACACCGCGCGGTCCCTGGAAAGCCTTAGGGAGTTCGCCATCGTCGACGTGTTCACTGACGCAGACAGCACGGCACAAGACCGTTCCATCCGCCGCCGCCTGCCCATCAGCGATTTCCCCTATGCA
>DASWGL010000404.1:0-6447 GCA_036393735.1 Gemmatimonadaceae bacterium
GCCCTGGCATTCCCCGGGATCACGGTTGGCTCTCATACGTGGTCGCACCGGAATCTCGCCACACTGGGTGTGAGCGACGTCGTTGCCGAGGTGCGCGACTCTCGCGAATGGCTGCATGCCGAGTTCGGCGATAAAGCGCTCGACTGGCTCGCGTACCCTTACGGATTAGACTCCAGCGAGGTGCACTCCGCTGTCGCGGAAGCATCGTACGCCGGCGCTTTACGGATAGGCGGCGGATGGCACCGCCCGAACGATGTTTCTCCCTTCGCGAGACCGCGATTCAGCATCGGATCCCGCCTCAGCGTGGCGGGACTTCGGGCACGCTTGAACGGAGCGAGACTCGCATGACCCGCCACGCCACCGTGAGTCGAGACGTTGTGGGTGGCTTCGAGGTCCTCGTGCTCGAGAACTCGCAAGTCCGGGCGTCTGTCATTCCATCGCTCGGTGGCCGCGTGTGGGAACTCCTGGATCGAGTTCGCGGGCGACAATGGATCTGGCACCGTGAGGATGTCCCTCTGGCAGTCTCACCGAGCGGGACGAGTTACGACGAAGTCTGGGCGGGCGGCTGGGAAGAACTCTTTCCAAATGATGCCCCTGGCGACTTCGAGGGGCGGGCACTGCCTGATCACGGCGAATGGTGGACTACAGCATGGACCGTGGCCGAGGCTTCGGATGGTGCGGAGGCAGTCGTACGCCTCGTCGCAGACACGCGCATTCGAAGGGTCTCCTGCATCAAGGAATATCGACTCCGCGGCGATGCCGACACGATCCACGTTTCGTACCGTATCGAAAGTCGTGAGCCGGACGCGTTTCACTTTCTGTTCAAGCAACATCTTCCGATCGCGATCACCCCGTCTTGTGAGCTTGCCCTGCCCGGTGGCCGCGTGACGGCGGTGGATCCGGCGTTCGGCACGATGCTGCCGGATTCGGGCCCGTTCGACTGGCCATTGGCCCGAGGCACCGACTTGGATGACGTAGATCTCAGGCGGGTGCCGCCTCCCGCTTTGGAGAGAGAGTTTGTATACGTGACCGAGCTTCCCGAGAGTTGGTGCGGTGTTGACGATGTGAGCCTAGGCGCATCTATCCGCATGCGCTTTGACCATCGCGACATGCCATTCCTGTGGCTTTTTCTCTCGTACGGCGGATGGAGAGATTGTTACACGGCCGTGATCGAGCCGTGCACCAACATGCCGAAGGATCTAGCTGAAGCGGTGCGAACCGGGCAAAGCGCTCGTCTCGAGGCGGGGGCAGTTTTTCAGACCAGCGTTGCGGTCACGGTGGGCGCGCTCAGGCCGAGGGACTGATGGAAGCGTCGAGTATTGGGGTTCCGTTGAATCAGGCATACCAAGGCTCTTTTTCTGGTCCGTCGCACCACGACGAGGTGAGCAAAGCTAGCTCGCCAGAAACCACCGTATTGATTCGCGCGTTCAACGAGGAGCGTTGGCTTCCCGAGGTACTTAAGGCGATCGATAGACAGAGGTATCGGGACTTCGAGGTTCTCCTTGTCGACTCGGGCTCGGTGGATCGGACGCGCGAGATCGTCGTCGCGAGCGGTGGCCGGGTCGTACGATTGCGGTCCGACGATTTCACTTTCGGCCATTCACTGAACGTCGGTATTGGGGAGGCGCGTGGCTCGTTCATCGTGATCCTATCCGCTCATGCGATTCCCACCGGTGACCAGTGGCTCGAGCGCCTCGTAGCGCCGCTTCGGCGGCCGGAAACGGCGATGGTCTTCGGAGGCCAGCGCGGCCACGCACTCTCCAAGTTCTCCGAGGCGCGTGACTTCGAGCGGATCTTCCCCGAGAAGCCGCAACTGATGGATGACGATCACGTTTTCGTCAACAACGCGAATTCTGCAATCAGGCGCGACTTATGGGAATTGCACCAGTTTGACGAGGGACTTCCCGGTCTCGAGGACGCGGAGTGGGCCAAATACTGGATTCCGCTCGGAAAGGAGGTACGCTACGAACCTGCGGCCTCCATCTTCCACGTCCATAATGAATCGTGGGCGCAAGTTCGGCACCGCTTCTACCGTGAAGGGATCGGGGGGCGGTGGACTGCGGTTCGAATCATTCGAAATATTCCGGGGGAGATCTTACGAGAGGTGTGGTGGACCGCCCTCGACTTGGGGCTCGCCGCCTTCCAGAGCCGGCTGAGCAAACTCGGCGGGGAGATAGGCAGGTACAGATACCACAAGACCGTAGGGATCGTGAAAGGAATTCTGGATAGCCGGAAAATCACGAATCCTTCCAAGCGCGCCGAGATCTACTACAAGACGGGGTTTCCGGCCCTGACGATTCGTGGTCCTCACGAAGCGTCGATCGAGCAGCGTTGGATTCCGACCTTGAAACCCGGTGAGATCTTGGTGCGCGTCGCGTATGAAGGCATCTGCGCGACGGACCTCGAAATCCTCGAGGGGCGACTCGGTTATTACAAATCCGGGATGGCAAAGTATCCGATTGTCCCCGGTCACGAATCTTCGGGAACCGTCGTGTCGCTGGGCAAAAGAGTGACGGCATTTAACGAGGGCGATCGGGTCGTCGTGGAATGCATTCAGGGCTGTGGCGCCTGCGCGGATTGTCAGCGCGACAGCGCAATCAATTGCCGTGAGCGGCGCGAGGTCGGCGTCATGGGGAAGGACGGAGGATACGCGTCGTACCTCGTCACCCACGCCCGCTATGCGCACAAGGTGCCAGCCGACGTCAGCCTCGCCAAGGCCGCGTTGGCCGAGCCGCTCGCGGTTGTGCTCAAGGCGCTGCACCGGCTCGGCGCGTCGCCGACGGATGCGCCCAAGCGCTGCGCTGTCGTCGGGGCGGGGACCATCGGCCATCTCGCCGCTCGGGTCCTATCGCAGCGCGGGCACGGCGTCACCGTCTTTGACCGTGAAACCGCGCGGTTGTCGCTACTCACGGGAATTGCGGCCACTTCGACGTCGTTCGAAAATCTCGATCAATTTGACTGGCTCGTCGAAGCAACCGGCGACCAATCTGCGCTCACCGCGCTCCTGGAAAATTCGGCTACCGGCGCGACGTTGCTGTTAATGGGTTTCCCGTATGCGCACCACAGCTTTACCTTCGAGTCGATCGTCGGATTCGATAAGGCAGTTGTCGGCTCGGTGGGTAGCAACGGTGGGGACTTCGAGGAAGCGCTCGCGACACTGCCACTCCTCGACACGAGTCCCTTTCTGCGATCATGCTATCCGCTCGAAGAATACGAGCGCGCATGGAGCGATGTGCGCTCGCGGGCGCACCTCAAAGTGATGCTCAAGATGGATCCTGCAGCGATCTGATTAACTCGCGCACCAACGACCGCGCCATCCGGTAGATCGTTTCGGCCGAATAGCGCCAATCGCGAGTGTCGAAATCGAAGAATGCACGTGGGGACTTGTACGACCGGATCACGTCCCCCCAGGAGATGAGGCGCGCCCGGCGGTAGGCGAAGATCGCGCCGACGTCCGCGCGCAAGTCGATATGGCGGAAGTCCCTCCCGTCCGGCGCGACTGGAGTTGGATTCTTTCCGATCAAATCGAGGTAGTGCAGCCAGCATAGATCGACGCCTGCGTATGGCGCCGCGTCGCCACCACCGGTCAGACGAGGGTTGACCTCGATCAATTTCACGCGCCCGTCACGCGTGTCGCGCTTCATCTCGATCTCGCAAATGCCGGAGTACCCCATGCTTCGCAAAAACCCGTCGCAAACCTCGTCTGTTTCGAGATCAACCACAGGTTCAGTAACGCTTGCCGGCCCGAACTTCATCGGATTGCAGCGCAGTTCGCGGAACATGGCGTTGGCGATTCGTCTGCTTCCGCTATCATAGCACGCAACGTAGACGCGCTTGGCGGTATCGGGTCCTTGAATGATCTCCTGCGCGATCGCATTAGGGTTGATCTTTGAAGCCAGGCGCCAACTGTCGAGCAGCTGGGCGGGCGTTTGGGCTATCGCTACTTTTGCGTAGGATAAGGGATGGCTCGACGGAAACCGCTGCCATTCGCGAAAATGAATCGGTTTCAGCAGGCAAGGGAACTGTGCATCGCTCGCAAACGCCGCGACTTCCTCGGCTGACTTCACGAGCCGAGTGCGCGGCAGCGGCATACCATGTTTGGCGGCAAGCTCGTACTGCGCCTGTTTGGTGGCAAGCAGGCCCTGTAGAGGAACGCCGGGCGACATGATGTAGTGGTCGGCCAGCGTGCTCGAGTGAGCGGCGATGGCCGACACAAACTGATCGGCGCTTGGTATCAACACGGGTTTTCCACCCATCTTCCCGGACAGTTCGATCATGAATTCCACCCACGCCTCAGCGTAGGTGTCGGGGTCGGGACAGGCATGGGCGTGGCCGTATACGGAACGAAATCCTGGATATCGGCGCTCGCTGTCGAAGGAAGTGGCTCTTACACCGCGCCGGACCAGGCTTCGCACACCCAATACGCCGGTCCGGTAGGCGCCTGCAATTACCGCAGATGGCCAATCGGCGCTGGCTCGGACCGGATTAGGGTCGCTGGATTCGGTTCGTCGCATGACTTGAATTCGCTAGTGTTCGGAGCTTGCAGCGTCGCGTGTGACCCGCGACGCCCAGCCGCGCCTGGAAATTCGTGGCCGGTAGAGACTCAGCCCGTAGTTCCAACGCGTGAGCCACTAGGCGGCATCAAGGCGAATAGTGCGAGGTCGTCGGCATACGTACTTCGGAACTCCGCCAGGTCGATGGCGACGATTCCATCAGGGTGCCGGCGGAAGTTGGGATCTTCTAGGAACCGCCGCATCGGCTCGTTTCGCGGAGTGGACCCGAATTCCAGAGCGGTTGGCGTCATCTCGTACGGAAAATCCCGCTCCACGACGGAAAGAAGTGCGACGTTCTGCCGTCTCCAGTCACCGGGTTCCTCGGGTTGCATAGTCGCTGAGGCCGTCGCGGTAGCCACGCCTAGAAAACGCTCCCGCCGGTGACCGGAATGTTGGCGCCGGTAATGTAGTCAGCGTCCGACGACAGCAGGAACTTGATTATCGGCGCGATATCCTGGGTGCTAGCGTTTCTCTTCAGCGGATGCGCGGCGGCCGAGAGCTCGATCAGCTTTCCCGGAAGCTCCGATAGGAAGGCCGTGTCTATCATCGACGGCGACACCGCGTTGATCGAAATGTGCTTGTCGGCGTACTCTGCGGCGAGCGCCTTCATCAATCCCAAGAGCGCGTATTTCGTCGTGGTATAGTGAGCCAGCGCCTTGGGGGGCACCCCCTGGGATACACTCGATAGCATGAGAACGATCTTGCCGCCGCCGTCCTTGGCCATCAGGGGAAGAAACTTAAGCAAGACCAACACGATGGAACGTAGCTCGATGTCCAGCTCTTGCTGGAAAGTGTGCCAGGTAGCGTCCTTGAACCGTGTGTACGACAGACGGGGCGCGGGTAGATGAACGATCTTCTGCGGGTATGGGCAAACTCCAGCGATCCGCGCGAGCATCGCCTCGACGTCTTCGTCTCGCGACAGGTCGGCCTGGATCGGCGTGACCGTCGATCGCACCTCTGATTGAAGCTGAGTGAGCTTGTCGAGGCTTCTGTTATAGTGGGCCAGAATAAGCGAGATGCCGTCGTCGATCTCGCGAATCACCTCACGTCCGATGTCCGACGACGCACCGAGCACCAACACGACCGACTGACGTTCCGTCATATAAATCCCACCTGAATCTGCGCCTTCGAGACCGTGTCGCCGTTCTGATTGGTGATCGACCCGCGAACGGTCATAACGCGCAATGCCTCGCTCACGTGCGTGACCTCGCCGCGAACCTTGAGATGATCGCCTGCGAAGACCGGATGGTGAAACGTGATCTTGATGCCTTGCAGCAGGCAATATTTACCTGGTAGGTACACCCCCACGAGCGTCGAGTAGAACGCCGACGTCAACATCCCATGGACGACGCGATCGCGAAATCCCTTGTCGTCGGCGTAATGCTCGTCGACGTGAAGCGGGTTGACGTCGTTGCTGATCTCTACGAACCTTGTCGTCATCCCCGTCGTGACCGTGACAGAAAACTCTTGAGCCATTCCGACCGAGACATCAGCTACCGCATACTCGTTCATGTCGCGACGTTGGTTCGGATCAACTCCATCATGTCACCGACATTGCTCAGCGTCGCCATGTCTTCGAGAGACATTTTGATCCCGAAGTCTTTTTCGATCGCGACCACGAGGTTGATCTGCGCCAGCGAGTCCCAGTCCGGGATGTCGCCGGCGTGTGTGACCCGCGCGATCACGAGCGTGTCGTCGTCGAACACGTCGCGAAATATGGTCTGCAATCTGGAATGAATGTCTTCGCTTGTCACCGGACGACCTCGATCGCGCGCGTGCTGGGTTCGTGGCTACGTCCCACATCGAATGTCCATTCGGTGTCGCCCTTCTCGGCACGGGTCGTGAGCGTGAATCCCAATTGCGAAAACAGATCGGCGACCATCGCGTTCTTGGC
>DASWGL010000405.1:0-4097 GCA_036393735.1 Gemmatimonadaceae bacterium
AGTCTCGGCGCCGGCAGGCGATAGTGGAAGCAGGCGAGCGAATCGCGGCCAGCTCGCCGACGCTGAGCCGAGTAGGTAGTACAGTCCGAGAAGCGCGATCGACCAGTTCACGATTGCCCACGCTGTGTTTCGAGCCAGTGAGGAGAACACGCCAGGAAGCCAGTCCGCTGCCGCGCTCCCCGCGCCAGCAACCTGTGCCTGGAGCCGCCCGGCTATCCCGGTAGCCGAAGCATCCGCGTGCTGGGCGCGAAAATCAGCAAGAGTCGCGACCACCGCGGGCAGACGCTTCGATATATGGAAACCGAGCCATGCCAGCGGACCAACAACTACGCCTAACGCGGCGCAGACAGTGAGGATAGCAGCCAAGCCAGGCCGCACGCGTCGCGCCAGCCAGGCGTAGGAGCGCGCGAAGAGCTCGTACATTACGACGGCGCTCGCGAGTCCTACGGCGAAAGGAGCCAGAGCGATCGCGATCAACACGCCGGCGCTGACGACGAACAGGCGCGCGCTCCGCTTCGCCTCCGGCGCGGGCAGCGTGGTCGAAGTCGTCGCCGTCGTTTGGTACTCGTAAGCTGTCAGGGGAGCATCCGCGAGAGGCATCCTGTCAACAATGACACGGATATCGGAAACGAGGATTCGGCCAACGATACGGGCTTGCCGAAGTAGTGCATAAACCCGTCGGGAACGGAAAGCACGATTAAGGAAGCTCTTGACATTTAATTCTTGTACGCCGCGCCGCAAAAAGGTGAAAGCGCGGCGATGGCCGAGCACTCACAGGTGGCTTCGGCCACCCGCCCTATTGTTTCTTGCCCTCGACAATCGTCCGGGCGAGAACTCCGCCTTCCACCGACGGGAGTACATCGAGCCGGGTCAATGGCTTGTAGTCGTTGCGAACGACGAGCGCCGCGTAATTCGAGCCCGTATGCGTCCAGCTCGTCCACGTATTGTCTGGCTTGATCGGATGAAACGCGTATGGCGCCGGCTGGATGTACCACGCATCGGCACGCGCGTAAACAATTACGCTGTACCCCCTGGACAACTCTCCGGTAATCCTGCCGCCAATGTCGGCACGCGTGTCAGGCCCGCCGGCCGGGTCATAACGAGGAATCTGGGTGATTGCTATCTGGACCTGCGGACGTGGCTCGCCTACGGGGCGCTCGGGAGCGTCGTCCATGCTGACGTCGAGCTGCCCTTGTGCCACTCGCTCGTTTTCGCGCCAGACTTCTACCCAGACGCGGTCACGCGAAGAGTTTGGCGAGAAAAAGAAAGAACTTTTCGGCGCGTAGGAGTCCTGCGGCTCAAATTCCCCGAGCACCGAAAACCACTTGTAGTGCAGGCCTGACTGCGGCCCGGTCACCTGCGCTTCCACGTTGAGCTGGCGTGGTTCGTTCGAATTCTGGTGGTGGGCATCCAGTTGAACACGCACGTCCTTGTTATTGGCGCAGGCGCCAAGCACGATGATCACGAGGCATACCTGGATTCCACCGATTAGTGCTGGTCTATTCATTTCCGAGCCGGCTGACGTAAGAGAAGGAGTAGCTTCCCACTTGCTCCCCGGACTGATAATCGCGCGCGAGAAACTTTCGTCGACGCTCGATCCGCACGGTGCCATCCTCCTGGTCGATATTCGTCTGCCTGCTCAATCTGCTCAATCGAATCTCCGCACGTGCAGATCCACCGGGGTCTGGATACTGAGCCACGTCAGCCCGTCGGTTTGAACAGAACCCGGATTCGAACACGACGTCGAATGCTTCCGGACGCTTCGTGTCGAGACTGACCCACAGGTAATACGGCGATGGCGAAGACGGTGCGACGACAGCCGGCGGGGGCGGTGGATCGAGAACGTTGCGGATGTCCGGTATTGCGATGAGCATCACTGTGCTTACGCCCAGCGCCAGAACGTTGGCGGCCAACTGTGATTTGCTGGCGAAATCGCCAACTGCGAGGATCGATTGCGCCGCATAGTGGCAACGATGGCTGAGCAGGCGTTTCCGTTCGGATGCGAAGACAAGCGTCATCCCGGCGCTCACCGGCCTTTCACGCGTCGTTCTCACACTTGTGAGCATCAACCTGTTGATCACGCTCTGGCGTGCCTCGGGTTGCCACGGCGTGAGAACGTCGGTGATCTCGGGGTGTTGAAGACAAGCCCGAATCTTCGGTTCGATCGCTACACTTTCGACGCGGCCTTGGGGCGACACAGCGCCGGTGGCCGCCCAATTATTCGCACCGAGACGAAGGTTTTGAAAGAAACGCTCCCATAGCCACGATCGAGTCGGCAGGTGCGGGTGAGAGCGGAAAGTAGCGAGGAGAATATTCAGGCAGAACGCCAATCCCGCGGATCCACCCTGCAGTGACAGCCCACCGTTGATGCGCAGGCGGGTTTGATATGCTTCCAGCCGTCTGTGCCACTGGCGCCCTGCGAGCCAGGCGCGGATGCTGAGCGTTCCAGCAATCGTCAGAGCCGTTAGGACCAGCACCGACCACAGTCCGACCAGTAATCCGACAAAAAGAGTGAGACGATCTCCCGGATCGGAGCCCGTGAGAAGCCGAACAATGAGTCCGGCCACGGTAAGCCAGGCTACCAGCAGTCCCACTCTCAGCCAGAGCGGATATGGGCGGCGGCCAGTCGCTATCCATAGCGCGAGGAACGCGACGAGTCCTCTGCCGTCGAGCAGACTCAGCGCCGCCTGTCGGGCGGCGCTCAAGTCGGCGCTTTCGGCCTGGAATCCTTCCGTGACTACATCCTGGGCCGCGGCATCTTCGTCCGCCGGCAGCGTGAGAGCCTCGACCCGCCGCACGTCGTTCGGCTCACCGGTGCTCGCCTCATCGATGACGATCGCAGAGATCCCGGGCGCGCCGTACGTCGTGCGGTATCTATCGAACGCGGGCCACTTATCGAAGGGTGATACTCGAGAGAGCTGGGCGAGCGCGTATCGGATCGGAGACGGCTCGCCACGCCATTGCGCTTCGCTGGCCCAACGTCGAGCAAGCCAGGTGACGAATCGGCTCTGCTCGAACCGGCTGTTGCCTATCGCTTCGATTGCCTCGGAATCGCTAGCCGACGCTTCATGTCTGAACCATTCATCCCAATGGCTGCCAATTCCCTGAACGGGGCTGCGCAACAGCGCCCCGGAGCGAAAGCCTTCGATGCTCCAGTGCCAGAAGGTCCAGAACCATACGAAACGCAGCGTACTCTCCGGAGGACGATGTGTCCCGCGTCAGGTATTATCGATGGCCGGACGCAGGATGAAGCGGAACGGCATTCGGTCGGTGACCCTCAAAGACTCCCAGCTTGCCGCGAGACCTTCCGGCAAGTCTGCGTCGAGTCGGTACTCGCCGTCGACCGACAAGCTTGCGTATGCCGAGAGAATCGGCTGCAGTGCTCCTTCAGATATGAACGTCACCTCAAACCCACGCTCGACCAGCGGAATTGGATCGAGCTGGAAGCGAAGGCGCAGTCTGCCCTCACGGACATTCACGTAGAGCACGCGCGCCGGAGACTCCAGCTCTTGATCGTTGTGGCTGATCAGCGCCGGAACCGGATGGCCGCTATGCCCATGTTGGAGCTGCGCCATTGCGTATCCGTATGAGATCTGAATTGCACCGAGGCGCAGCACCTGCGCCGCGAATCGCTCGGGCCAGACCTCCCACCACGGCCGCGCACGCTCGAGCAGACGTAATCCGGCTGGCGGAAGAGGCGCGTCTGATTCGGCGCGCTCGAGACGCCAGCGAAGCAGCTGCTCTATGTCGAATTCTCGTCTCATCGGTTCTCTGCCCGCGCGTGGTAATTGCGCGATTCGCCAAGGTGGATTCTCATTTCGCGAACTGCTTCACGTATCCAACTACTGATCGTTTGTTCCGTACGGTCGTAGCGGCGGCCAATCTCGGCGGCAGATTCTCCAGCGACGAAGCGAGACACCAATACATCGCGGAACTGCGGGCTCAGTCGCTGAAGCGCCGTATCTATATCCATTTTGAGGAGCACTTGCTCATCCATTGACAGAGTGCCCGCGTCCGGCACCACATCGACCAAGGCGATTGATTCCCCGTGATCGGAGCTCGTTGCGTCCAGCGATGCCAGACGGCTGTCCGCCATC
>DASWGL010000406.1:0-8999 GCA_036393735.1 Gemmatimonadaceae bacterium
GGTCCTTTCGATTTTCGCTTGTTCCAGTGATGTTCCGGCAGCGGCGGGAGCACGGAGCCTTCCAGATACGCCTCAATCAGCACCGGGTGGATGTAATACTTGCGGCAGACGCTGCGCGTGTTGCCAAGCCTTTTGGCGGTGAGGTCGACCGCCGCCACGATGTTCTTCTCTGCTTCGCGCTTGGTCTTCGACGGCCCCATTTTCCGTAGCGCCTCGGCCACGAGCATCGTCCCGGCCCAGGTGCGGAAATCCTTTGCCGTGATTTCCCGCCCGGTGATATCCTGCAGGTATTTGTTGACGTCTTCCGCCTCGACTTCCTGACGCTTGCCGTCGTCGTCCAGGTATTTGAACAGCTCTTCGCCGCGGAGCGCCTGACAGCGCTGCACGATCCGCGCGATACGCTTGTCAGTTACAGAGACAGCGTGCTGAATCCCGCTCTTTCCACGAAATTCGAATCGAAGCTCCGATCCCACGACGGCGACGTGACGGCGGCGGAGGGTGGTAAGACCGAAGGACTTGTTGGACTTCCTGTACTCGTCGGACCCGATTCGGATCAGCGTCGTCTCCAGCAGCCACACGACCGTCGCCATGATCTTGTTGCGATCGAGCCCTTCCTTAGCGATGTCGGATTCGACGCGTTCGCGGATCTTCCAGAGCACGTCGCTCAGCTCGAACATTCTCTCGAATTTGGTGCCGTCGCGGTGCTGGCGGAAATGCGGGTGGTAGCGATACTGCTTGCGGCCTCGCGCATCACGGGCCGTCACCTGGAGATGTCCATCCTCGTGCGGGCAGATCCAGACCTCCGTCCAGGCCGGCGGAATCACCAGCGACCGGAAGCGATTTAGCGATTCGCGCGTGCGGATCACTTCGCCGTCGGGACCGGTGTACGTGAAGCCGCGCCCGTGGCGCTGACGGCGAATTCCCGGCATCGCATCGGTAACGTACCTGAGGCCCGCGGCTGCCGCGGACCCCATGTATTCACGAGACAAATCAGACTGGCCCAGCTTTCCTCCTCGAACTCGCACGCTCGGTGGTCACGCCTCGTGCCGCGAGACGGAGAGGCGGGGCGTCGGATATGGACGAGACGAGGGCGCGGCGGCAACCTTTTTTTGGCCGGCCGGGCGCTGGAACGCGTGTATGGCCACCCGCGCCTCCGCCCCGGCGTGAATCTGGACCGGCACGCCCACCGCTAATCGGGATTGTGCAAGTGGCGAACGCCCTGTCACCCCATTCAAATTTCATCGTGCAGGGGGCCCTTTTTCCCGCCCAATGGAGGTCAGATGCCCGGTTCGAAGAAGTCCAGCTCGAAGAAGTCCAGCTCGAAAAAGCCCAGCGCAAAAAAGCCCAGCTCGAAGCATAAGGTTCGCTTCCCCGGCGAATCAGCATCCTACCGCGCGGCCCGGCACAGGCTGCTCGATGCCGAAATCAAGATGAGGCGAACGATCGAATCCGTCGCCGCCCAGCGACGAAGGCTCCCCGCCGGAGGACAGGTTCCAGAGGACTACGTGTTCGAAGAGATTGTGGGCGAGAATGGGACGGGAATAAAGAGGAAAGTGCGCATGTCCGAGCTCTTCGCTGAGGGGAAGGACTCCCTGATCCTATACAGCTTCATGTACGGACCCGAGGTGGCGCGTCCCTGTCCGTCCTGCACTTCCATCATCGACAGTCTGGACGGCGAATCGCCACACGTCACGCAGCGGGTAAACTTTGCGATCGTCGCAAAATCGCCGATCGAGCGCATCCGGGCATGGGCGAAGGAGCGGGGTTGGCGGAATTTGCGATTTCTGTCGTCGGCGGGATCGACGTACAACCATGATTACCAGGGCGAGAACGCCAAAGGCGAGCAGATGCCGGCGTTGAACGTGTTCGTCCGCCGGAACGGGAAGATTTCTCACTTCTACAACACCGAGCTGATGTTCGCAGGGTCGGATCCGGGCCAGGACCCCCGCCATGTAGACATGATCTGGCCTCTCTGGAATCTTTTCGACGTGACGCCGGAGGGGCGTGGCGAGAAGTGGAACCCTAAACTCTCATACTGAGAGCTTTCCGCAACTGAACATCGCAAGGAGCAGCGCATGAAGACACAGTTTGTCGGGGCAGTGCTGGTGGCGGTCAGTCTATCTGGTTGCGGCGGGATGGGGGAGGATCCAAGCCAGACAGCACTATTGCAACTTAGCGTGAGTCGCCAAAAGTGGTCCGCGCAGGCGATTCACGACTATTCGTTCGACTACGACCGTACCGCCATGATCTTTTCGCCACGTCTTCACATCGAGGTGCTGGGCGACACAGTGAATCGTGCCACGGACCGAGATAGCGGAGCGGTCTACGCAAACACGGGCGTTCCAACAGTGGATTCTCTGTTCGTGCGCGTCCTGCAACTGATTTCCAGCCCGCATTCGGATCTGAGCGTCCAGTACAATCTGGCGCTTGGCTATCCAACTCGGATCGTGGTCGACTCGACCATTCCTGATGCCGGCTCGACCATAGCAGTCACGAACTTCCAACGAGCGCCCTAAGGCGTCTTGTCCGTTGCGGTGGGCAGAGTGAAGTAGAAGGTGCTGCCGAGGCCAACGTGGCTCTCGACCCAGATCCGGCCGTTGTGCGCTTCGACGATTCCCTTCGCGATCGCGAGCCCGAGCCCGATTCCTCGATGGTCCGACTTGGCCTGCCAGAAGCGCCCGAAAATGTGCGGAAGCTGCTCCGCCGGAATACCCGGCCCGGTGTCGATTACACCAAATCGCACTTCCCCGTCGATGTGTTCCGCACAAACGGTGATGCGGCCGGAGCGCGGCGTAAACTTTACCGCGTTCCCGACGAGATTCGACAATACCTGCTGAATTCTCGCTGCGTCAGCCAGCACGGGCGGCAGATCGTCTTCGATGTCTGCCTCGAGTCTTATCGTGCTGCCCGCCGCCAGCGGACGCAGCATGTCGATCGTGTCGTTGATGAGCGACGCGGGCAGCTCCGGCTTCAGGTCGGTCGTCAGTCGCCCCGACTCCATTCGCTTCACATCCAGCAGGTCCTGGATCATCCGGTTCATGCGGTCGGCGGCGCGTCGCACGATTTCCACCTGTCTCCGTTGCTCAACACGCTCAGGCGGGGTGGTCTCGAGCATCAGGCTCACCGCCATCGTCACAGTGTTGAGCGGGTTTCTCAGATCATGGGCGACCACCGCCAAGACGTCGTCTCGCGCCCTGGTGGCCTGTTGCGCTTCGTGGAAGAACCTTGCGTGCTCCACGACGATTGCGGCTCGCCTCGCGAGGTCAGCTGCGAGGGACAGATCGGCAATGTCATAGCGCCGGCCAGACCCTGAGGTGACCAAGGTCAGCGCCCCGAGCGGCTTCCCGGAAGTAACCAGCGGCACGCAGATGAGTGATCGCGGTTCCAGTGCTTCAACAACGCGACGCTGCTCCGCTTCTGCAAACGAGGCACGAATGAATGCGGGAGTTATGTCCGCCTCGAGGACCGGTGCGCCCGTAGACATGACGCGTATCAGCGGATGGCGGGCGGTGAGCGCGCTTTTTGGAAACCGCGCGACCTCCCTCAGCAGTTGCGACTTGGCCGGATCGATGTGGGCCTCGCCGATCCGCTCGAATGTGTCCTCGGCTTCGACGATGTCGAGTGCGCAGTAATCCGCGAGCGCCGGCACGGCCAGCCGCACCAGGGCAGCGAGCGTCGTCTGATAATCGAATGAGGCGCTGAGAACGCGGCTCGCTTCCGCCAGCAACGAGGCTCGCTTTTGCGAGTTCTCCGCCTCGGCGCGTGCTGCCTGCTCCTGAACCAGCTCGATCTCCTGTTCTTCCGCACGTCTGCGCGAAGTGACGTCGCGGAAGCTCCAGACCCGGCCCACTGGCGCGTCGTCGATCAGCTGAGGCTGCGAGTACCGCTCGAACGTGCGCCCATCTTTCAGCTCGAGAACGTCGTAGCTGGATTCTTCGGGATGGCGATTCAGCTCCATCACCTTGGCCAGGAAGTCGTCGGGGTTGACGAGCTTCTCGAGCGCCGTCTTGATCGCCCGCTGATCGTCGCCTGAGGAGTAAACCTCGGCCGGAATCCCCCACATGTCGGCCACCTTCTGATTGAAGCTCAGAATCTTTCCGTTGAGATCGACGACCAGAATTCCGTCGGCCGTCGATTCGAGCGTGGCGCGAAGCAGAGACAGGGACCTGCTCGCTTCGCTCTGGGCCTCGCGCCGCTGGGTAATGTCCTCGATGAACGCGACGAGATACAAGGGCGCGCCAGTCGCGGAACGAACGATCGACACCGTGAGGTGAACCCAGATGACAGCGCCGTTCTTCCGAACGTAGCGCTTCTCCATCCTGTACTCGGGCAGCTCGCCCGATCGGATGCGCCGGATGAACTCCAGGCTCGCCGGCACATCGTCCGGGTGGGTGAGGTGCTCGACCTTGAAGCTGAGGATTTCCTCGCGCGAATAACCGGTGATCTCGCAGTAGCGCTGATTCACGGAGATCCACTGTTCGTCGAGAGTCAGGTGGGCGATGCCGATCGCCGCCTGCTCGAACGTCGCCAGCAGAAGATGGCCGGGCCCGCCAAGGGGAACGGCGTATTCCGCCGTCCAACCTGGAACCGCTGAGGTCGGGGCAAGAATCGTGGGATCCGTTGCTGACATCATAGGCGCCATGCAATCTCCAGCGTGCTGAATTACCCCACTTGGCGAGCGCCGTGCAACCGGCGCAGGCTACGGTCTAATGTCGCATTGTCCCCGCTGGCGGAACAGAAGGAGTTTCGTTACCTGCCTCCAAGCTCAGTCAAGCTCGTCGAGCCTGCGCAACGAGGGGATTCTCCACGCGGTCACTCCGACTACTCCGAGAGTTATCAGCCCGCCGAAGATCACGGAACGAACGGTGCCGAGCAGCTTCGCCGCGACACCCGACTCGAAGGATCCTATTTCGTTCGACGAGCCGATGAAGATCTGGTTGACCGCGGACACGCGCCCGAGGAGGTGCGGCGGTGTGCGAAGCGTCAATAGTGTGGATCGTATCACCACGCTCACGTTGTCGAGCATTCCGCTGATGACCAACAGCGCTAGCGAGACCCAGAACCAGCGCGACAGCGCGAACAGAATCCAGCACGCGCCGAAGGCGGCCACACAGATGAAGAGCATCGGCCCGGCCTTCCGCATCCGACGGTGCACGAGCAACACCGAAATGAGCACCGCGCCGGCCGCGGGCGCGGCACGCAGGATTCCCAGTCCCTGCGGACCAACGTGAAGAATCTCCGATGCGAAGATCGGAAGCAACGCTGGCGCCCCGCCGAACAATACCGAGAAGAGGTCGAGAAGCTGCGCCCCAAGCAGCTCCGGCTGCGTCATGAGGAAACGAATCCCGACGGTGAGATTCTCGCCAATAGTCATCTCTGTGACCACAGCCGGCAAGCGTCTATACGAAATCTGCGCGAATAGAAACAACGCGATCGCGCAGAGAACCGTTTCCACTATGTAAGCGAGAGGGGCGCCGGAGAATCCGTAGATAATTCCTCCCGCCGCTGGCCCCACCACCGCTGCGAATTGCCACAGAGACGACCGCCACGTGATGGCATTCGTGTAGGTCTCACGCGGCACGATTTCGGCGCCAAGTGCGGTCCGTGCCGGCTGAAGAAGGCTTCTCGCCAGTCCGCTAACACCGACGACGACGAAAATCGGGAGAATCGTCACAGACAAAAGCCGTCGCGCGTAGACAGTTAGCAGGAGCAGCGTCATGCCGCAGCCAAGCTGAACCGCGAGCGCGATGAGCGCGAGCAGCTTCCGGTCGTGCCGGTCCGCGATGTGTCCCGCGTAAAGAGCCGCGGTAATAAAAGGCAGCGCCTCGGCCAGCCCGACCAATCCGAGCGAAAGCGGATCTTTCGTGATGGCGTAAACCTGCCACGCCACGACCGTCGCCTGGATCTGAGTGCCCAGCGTTAGCGCAACCAGGCTGGCAACGTACCAAAGAAAGTTGGGGTTCCGCAGTGATACGTACGGATCGTGTCGCTCTGCCATTCCTCGGGCTTGGTAACGGAAGCCGGATGATATCGAATCGTTACGGCTCTATCAATTATCAGACATAGCGCAGCGCGCTCCCCCGCGTTTTATTTCGTGGCGAGGACGTCAGCGTCTCGAGGAGGCAACAGTGAGTAGTATCGCAACACCAGTGAAAGCGAGTGCGACGCGGCCGGCCAAGTCGGAATTCCTCCCCTACTACGAGAGGTACATCTCGCTCGTTCCGGACGGTGATGTGATCTCGACGCTGACCGGCCAGATGGCCGAAACCCAGACACTTCTTCGCGCCCTTCCAGCGTCAGTCGCGACCTACCGTTACGCGCCGGACAAATGGAGCGTAAACGAGGTCGTCGGACACATGATCGACAGCGAGCGGATCTTCGCGGGACGCGCGCTCAGGTTTGGGCGGAATGATGCGCAGCCGATTCCCGGCTTCGAGCAGGACGACTACGTCCGCAATGCCGCCTTCGATGCGTATCCGCTTTCTGAGCTCGCCTCAGAGCTCGAGACGGTGCGCCAGTCGACTCTGTACCTCTTCCGGCACATGGACGAGGAAGCCTGGACTCGGCGCGGCATCGCTAACAACGCCGAAGTTTCGGTGAGGGCGCTCGCTTACATCATCGCGGGACACGAGCTTCACCACCTCGATGTCCTCCGCACCAGGTATCTCTAAAGGGTAGTGCGGGAAGTTGCGGCTGTCCGAGGACGCCTAAGCAAGAAACCCGCAGCGGTGCTACGCTACCAGGACCGAGCTCGCTCGCCAGTCTATTCCGAGAAGGGCGTTGGCAACGGTCGGATCGAAGTGACTCCCAGCCCTGCGCTTGATCTCCGCGAGAGTGTCGTCGATTCCCCACGCCGGCCGGTAGGGACGGTCGTGGGTGAGCGCGTCGAGAAAGTCCGCCGCCGCAACAATGCGCGCTTCGAGCGGGATCGCCTGGCCCGAGACGCGGTCGGGATACCCCGATCCATCCCACCATTCGTGGTGGCTGCGGGCGACTCGCTGCGAGAAGCGAACGAGCTCGGAGCGACCCTTCGAGAGCATTCTCGATCCGATCACGGTGTGGGTCTTCATGATCTCGAACTCTTCCCCGGTGAGAGCACCTGCCTTGAGAAGAATGTTGTCCGGTATTCCGACCTTGCCGATGTCATGCAGCGGAGCAGCGCGCCTTATCAGCTCCACCGTCGTAGCCTCGAGGCCGATCGCTTCTCCGAGGAGTGCCGAGACCTGCGCGACTCTCTTGGTGTGATTGCCGGTATCATCGTCGCGGAATTCGACGGCGGCGGCGAGCCTCTCCAGCATCTCGAGCTGTGATTGCTCCAGCTCCTTCGTCCGCTCACTGACCTTCAGTTCCAGCTCGGTGTTCTGGCGGTGAAGCTTCCGATAAAGGAAGCGGGTTTCAAGTAGATTGCGGATTCTCAGCAGGACTTCCGCCGAGTCGAAAGGCTTGCTGACGAAATCCTTTGCTCCGAGTGCAAGGGCGCGGCGCTTCACCTCGGCGCTATCGTCCGCCGTAATCATGAGGACGGGGACGTGTTCCGCCCCGCCAGCGTGTACGACGATTTCTTCCAGAACCTGGAACCCGTTCTTGCCGCTCATGTGAAGGTCTAACAGAACCAGATCGGGCTTGAATTCCGTCTGGAGCCTGTGGGCGTCGACGGAATTGGTCGTCGACGCAACATTCTCGTAACCGGCGTTGGCGAGGATTCGCTCGAGGAGTTTAACGTTCTCCTCCTGGTCGTCGATGATGAGGATGCGCCCTGGCTTGTCGGGCGCTGGCACCTTGAATCGCGACACCTTGGTCCGCGGCACTTAAGCGGAAGCCGTCGAGGGCTTGTTCAATACCGCGCGTACGGCGGAACGAAGCGCTTCGGCCGTGAACGGCTTCTGCAGAAAATCCGTCTCTGACTTCTGGATTCCTCGACGCAGTATCTCGTTGTCGGTGTATCCCGACATGAACAGCACTCTCAGCCCCGGGCTGAGCTCGTGGAGCTCGTCGACCATGCCTCGTCCGCCCAGCGTCGGCATCTCGACGTCGGTGAGGACGAGATCGATCTCCCCCACTTGTTCGGCGGCAATGCGGAGCGCCATGGCGCCATCCGATGCTTCGAGGACATGGTAACCGGCTTCGGTCAGCACCCGTTTCCCGAGCTTGCGCAGCGATTTCTCGTCGTCGACAAGGAGAATTGTCTCGCGGCCGGTAGGCTTCCCGTGCTTCAAGCGTCTGACCTTTCGCGAATTCGCTCCAGCTGATTCGCGTTGGGCCGTTTCCTCACCGGATTCCTTCAGCGGAGAGCCCGGAAGTGGAACCGAGCTGGTGCCTCGATCAAGGCCGGTGGATTGCGGCAGAACCCGGCGGCTCGTCAACAGCAGGTTCTTGGTGATCGCTTCCGCACGTTCGGCGGCTTGCCGAATGTCGACGGCTTCCTGTGTCGAGAGCTTCGCGTCGCCAAGGCTCGACTCGATCAGATCCGCGTTCATGCGAATAACGGTGAGCAGATTGTTCAGCTCGTGCGCCCCGCGGCTCGCCAGGTCGGCGAAGGTGTGGAGCTCCTGGGTCCTGACGGCGAGGGTTTCCTCGACCGGGCGTCCCGCGGTGAGGTCCTCGATCGCCAGAAGCACCGTCGCTTCAGCGGGGTTTGCGGAGGGAACGAGGCGTGCACTCAGCCAGAGGACTCCGCGGCCGCCTTCCTTGTCGTCGTGGACCAGATCAAAGTGATCCGATTGCGGCTCACCGCCGAGCACGGTCTCGAGCATGGGCCGCAGCTTTTCGTCCCACGCCCTTCCGCCGAGCTCATAGACCTTGTGGCCGACGCATTCCGCGGGGGCCAGGCGAAACATGGTATAGAACGCCTTATTGGCAGCGCGTACGTTGAGCTGGGAGTCGAGAACCAACAGCGCTTCGCCTGGGGCAGAGGAGCTAATCATTCATGCGTTGAGGCAGTGAGGAAAGGAACAATAAGCCGACCTATTAGGACGACCCGGGTCGCGGTTGAGTATCGG
>DASWGL010000407.1:0-2382 GCA_036393735.1 Gemmatimonadaceae bacterium
TCAGCGGCTACATCGCGGTGAATCTCCAGGCCAACCTGCAGCCGCTGCCGCCGAAGGCTGAACTCGGGTGGTGGTACCAGTACTACTTCGCGACCGAGCGTGGCGTCCTCGGCTACACCAAGAATACGAACGAGTTCAACAAACTCATCTGGCAGCTCGCTTCACCGAAGTGGAAGTTCGACGACGCGACGTTCGAGCGCACGGCGGCGGCGTTCAACAATCCCGATCACGTCAAGATCGTAATTCACAACTATCGCTGGAGACTGAGCATCGCCGAGGGCGAAGCACAGTACAGCGACATCGAGCAGAAAATCTTCGCGGGTCCGAGCATCTCTGTACCCTCGGTCACTATCTCCAGCGATTTCGATGGTGCGGCCGCGGACGGAAAAGCGTACGCATCCAAATTCGTCGGCAAGTACGACCACCGCATTCTAAACGGCATCGGGCACAACGTGCCGCAGGAAGATCCACAAGCCTTTGCGAAGGCGATCGTGGATGTCGATGGCTTCTGAGAGGCGGGAAGAGGGAAGCGGGAAGCGGGAAGCGGGAGGCTACAATGGGTGCGATAGAGGAGCGTGATAAATGTCCGAATCTATCAATCAGGAGCGGCGCAGACTCGTTGGCGCGGCGGCGGCTGCGTTCGGCGCCGCGCGGTTCGGCGTCCTAGGATCGGCGGTCCAACAGATGGCATGCGCGGCACTGACCGAGAGGGATGAAGGCGTGCTTCCCTCACTGAGCGGAGCGACAGAGTGGCTCAACTCTTCAGCGCTGACTCCCGCCGGCCTGCGCGGGAAAGTAGTGCTCGTCGATTTCTGGACTTATACGTGTGTCAACTGGCTCCGCACCCTTCCCTACGTCCGTGCCTGGGCCGACAAATACCGCGATCAGGGATTGGTGGTAATTGGTGCGCACACGCCTGAGTTCCCGTTCGAGAAGGACATCGACAACGTGCGCTGGGCAGCGATGGAGATGGACGTGAGATATCCGATCGCCGTCGACAGCGATTATGGCGTCTGGCGCGCTTTCGACAACAACTACTGGCCGGCAGTGTATATCGCCGATGTCAACGGTCGCATTCGATATCACCATTTCGGCGAAGGCTCCTATGATGAGACCGAGAAAGTCATTCAGCGATTGCTGAGCGAGAGCGGACGCAAGACAGACAATCAGCTGGTGAGAGTCAACCCGCGCGGTCTCGAGGTTGCCGCCGATTATGGTACGCTGCGATCACCGGAGAGCTATCTCGACTACGAGAAGGCGGAGGCGTTCGCGTCTGATGCGCTACAGGACGCGCCTCGTGCGTACACCGTCCCGCGCCTGGCGCTCAATCAATGGGGACTTTCCGGCAATTGGACCGTAAAAGGAAAACCCGTTGTGTTGAACGAGGCGAATGGTCGCATCGTGTATCGCTTCCACGCCCGCGACGTGAATCTCATCATGGGCCCTCCGCCGGGATCGCAGCCAGTGCGGTTCACGGTAAAGGTCGACGGCAAGCCTCCCGCTGCAGCGCACGGAACCGACGTCGATGATCGAGGGAACGGGACGGCAGCTCGCCAGAGGACGTACCAACTCGTACGTGAGCAGAAACCGATTACCGATAGAGAGTTCGAAATACAGTTTACCGACCCGGGAGTGGAAGCGTTTTGTTTTACGTTCGGGTGATGTGCGCGATGACAGCCGACGACTTTCGGCGCATGGCACTCAGCCGTGCGCCGAAGCGGCTACGCTCGTGAGCAGGCGGCTGCGTTACCAGGTAGCGGTGAGCCTTGATGGTTTCATCGCCGGACCAAACGGGGAGTACGACTGGATCGTACCAGATCCGAGCGTCGACTTCGCCGCGCTGTACAAGGAGTTCGATACCGCAGTAATGGGCCGAAAAACGTACGAGGTGATGAAGGCGCAGGGCGGCAATGGGTCAATGCCGGGGCTCGACGTCGTTGTCTTCTCGCGGACGATGACAGCCGCGGAATACCCCGGTGTCCGGATCCTCAACGATGATCCACGGAAAATTGTTGCAGACTTAAAAGAAAAGCGCGGCCGTGACATCTGGCTTTTCGGTGGCGGCGAGCTTTTTCGTTCGCTGCTCGACGCGGGACTCGTCGACACGGTCGAGGTCGCAGTTAACCCCGTGCTCCTTGGCGCCGGGATCCCGCTGCTTCCTCCTGGCAGCTCGACCAAACTCGTGCTAAGTGATGTGAAGCGATTGCCGGCAAGCGGGATAGTTGCGCTTGCATACTCGGTGAAAGGAGCCGGCGGCGTCGCACCGCGAATTCGATACATCAAGCCGGCAAAGAGTCGAGGAAAGAAAGCTGCGCGCCGTGGCAAGCAACGCCGGCCAAAGCGTCGCTGACCTAAGCAGCTTGTGGGAGCGTAGGTTAGCTG
>DASWGL010000408.1:0-4235 GCA_036393735.1 Gemmatimonadaceae bacterium
CTTCACTCCGTTGGGGGACCGGCTCAGTGAATGTGCGTTTGAAAGTCATTAGAGCCGACCAATCCAGGCTCGTCTCGCCGGTCACTCCGTGCTCCAACATGCGGTGGTGCCAATCAACCAGTTCCGAAGCGCCGGCAAGGACTCTCTTTGGATCACAGCCGCGTAACGCGCAGGTCCCGCCATAAGGCTCATCATCAATGATTGCAACGCGGCGTCCCGCCTTCGCACAACGAGTGGCAACCCCCGATCCGCCTTGTCCTGTACCGACGACGATTACATCGTAGTGTTCCATCGCTTAAGACGCTTTCACGGCTCCCTTGGCAGACTATTGAAGAAGACATCCGAATGATTTTGCACTTCTCCGCTAATCCTCATGGGAGGGGCTTGAGACCGTCCCCTCGAACGAACAACCTGCTTGCTCTGGCGCCGCCATCCACTGTCTGGACGACGTTCACCTGGTCGCTGAACAGCTCCATCATGACGGTGTTCCGCATTTTTATTTTCTGTGTTCCGTCGGGTGCTGCGGCCTGAAGACAAAACATGAGCATGTCGTTGGCTCTTTTGACGCCGCAGGAAACGAGGTTCATCGCTTGACCATTGGCGCGAACCAATTGAAGGGTTTGCCTAAGATAGGCCGTACCGACAGTATAATCGATCACGGTGTCACGGCTTAGTCGGATTCCGGATCTGCGCGCAGCTGCTGCGGCGAAATCGTTGGCGAAAACTCTCAGCCAGAGCTGCAGCGTGCGGTTGCCACCGAGGTAACGGACTTCGGTGAAACTCATGTGAATCGCATGCGCCTCGGCGGTGCGCAGCGCCGAAGCGAGCAACAAGCACAACAACAACAGCGCTCGGAGCAAATGCTTTCCGCGTTGCCCTACCACGGCGACCTCTCGACCGCCCACCGGGCGGCAACGATCAGCACCACGCTCGACAGCACCACAACCCGAAGCCGGACCGGTGCAACTCTGAATGGTGCGAGGCTCAATCTCCGGATCGTCAGGTCCACGACCACGATCGCCGCAAAGGTAAGCGAAAGCACAGCAAGCTGCCCGAGCTCTATCCCCAAGTTGAAGCCGAACAACGGAATTGCGATGTGATCCATGAAGAGGTTCTGTAGATAGCCGGCGAAGCCAGCGCCGTGGACGAGACCAAATACACCCGCGAAGATCGGACGGTACCGGCCGCCCCAAAGCGCCACCTTGTGATCGCGGACCAGAAGATTCTCAATGCACGTCGCGACTATCGTGACCGGAATCACGAACTCGATCAACGGCGACGGAAGTCGAAGGGCGCCGGTGACCGCAAACACAAGCGTCACCGAATGCCCAATCGTGAACGCGCTGATTACCCAGAGCGTGTCGCGCCAATCGCGGATGCGGTAGATCGCCGCCAGCGCGAGGAGAAACAGGATGTGATCCTTCGCATCGAGATTGGTGATGTGATGGAAGCCGAGCTGAATGAATGTCCAGAGCTCGCTCAACGGCGCTCGCTCCTCGCTGATGCCACGACGCGTTCCCTGGAAACCGGTGTCAGAGTCGCGAGAGCGGCGCGCGCAGAATCGGGCGCCGCCGTCTGGAAGTATGGGTTGACCGCCAGGGCGCGAGTAAGCTGCGCGCGCGCCGCGGCCGTGTTGCCGAGTGAACGCTCGATCATACCGGCGTGATAGAATAGCAGCGCATCCACTGTTCCCTCCCGCAGCGCTTTCGCCATGGCGTGCTCGGCGTCCACGCCGCGATGCTGCTTGTAGAGTGCCCAAGCCAGCAGATCGTACCCGTAAATGTCACGCCGCGTTTGCAATTCCGCGCGCACCTTCCGCGTTACAGTCGCCACGTGACGATCGTGATCGAGCAGAAACAGACTCCAGGCACGATGATAAGCACCCGGCTGCTTCAACACCGCAGCGTCGAGAGCTCGCGCGTATTCCGCGCCAGCTGCGGTGTCGCCGATGGCGGAATATGAATCGCTGAGCGTTCCTAACGTCGCCGGGTCGAGACTCGACGCGATCGCATCCTGTCCGTAACTGACGGCCTGCTTCCACCGATGGCGCACCGCAGAGAGGTGGGCGAGCGCCGCGAGAATTCTGTAGTCGCCCGGGTGCGTCGCGAGTCCGCTCTTGTAAGCGGATTCCGCAGCGTCCACCCGACCGGATCGAAGCTCGACGTCGCCGAGCCGGAGCCAGAACCAGGCGAGCTGCTCACGCGGAAGCCTTCGCTGACGGAGAGCACGCGCTAGTGAAAGCCGCAGCAGCTGTTCTCCCTCCTCGGGCTTTCCCTCTATCTCCGCCCAGCGCGCCAAACGCGGCAGCACGGAGAGATCGTTCACCTCGCCGGCAACCGAACGGAATGATTCACGGGCGGCGTCGTAATCGCCAAGCTCCATCTCGATCTCGCCGACGGCGGCCCGGAGCGTGGGAAGATCGGGGTTGCGAGCGCTCAGTGCTCGAGCAACAACCAGCGCGTCAGCGAACCGGTGTTGCGACAACAGACTGGACGCCAGAATCTGGGCGGCCTTGTTATTACGCGATGTCCGGTTGTGCAGCGAGAGGCGCGAAGCTTTTTCCGCTCTGATCGCGTCATTCGGGTCACCCGTCTCACGAGAGCGCTGTAAATAGAGCGACGCCAGCTGGGCTAAATCCGTCGCTCCAGTGGGATCGCGTTCGGCGCGTTCTTTATAGAATGCGATATCCGTTTCCCGCACCTCCGATTCGCTCCGAAGTGCGTCCGCGGTTTGTGCCCCCAAAACCGTCGAGCTAGGAGATTGAGGCCGGTTCTCCCCAGGGCCGCACCCCGCTGCAGCGACGGCGCCCGTCACCAGCATCACTCGCGCAAGACAACGGGCACCATTTCTGCGCCTCCCGATCCCGGTTGATGATGTCGGGACGAGCGACGTAGTCGCCGCACCCATTATTTCGGAGCTCCCAGATATGGAAACGTGGTGGCGAACTGACTGTGAGTAGCGACGTTGTCCGTGCACAGCGGCAGGGTGAACGGCTTGCAGACGGCCTGCGTCGCATCGAGGAGGTCGCTGAAAATCGCCGAGAGGCCGACGTCGACTACGTCGTCGGTGAGCTTGCGACCGCCGTATCCGTTGGCAAGCGCCCAGGACAACCAGCCCGCAGACGACGGATCCTTGTCAGTCTGCACAATGAGCATGTCCGGCAGCAGCGCACCAGCCAGCGTGTTCTGAAGTGTGGTTGCCTGCGGCCGAAATGCCGCGACGAATCCCTTCACGCTGGCGGTAAAAGCCGCGGCATCGTCGGCAGGACCAATGCTTCCGTGAAATGGGTGATCCTTCTTCGCGAGAAATACTTCGCTGACGAGCGGATTGCCGAGACGCTGCACCTGATTGAAAGTGCGCGTGACGTTCGGCGCGTTGACGTTGTTCGAGCCGCAGGCAGCTAAAGTGGTGAGGGTCGCGACCGCGGCTAAAGCCGTAGCGGCCAGTCGTGCGCGTCCCATGGTGTAACTGAATGACATGGTGAAATGCTCCTGTCTGAGTGAGAGCGTGAGTTAGCGACTGATCGTGCCCCAGATCCCGATCTTGGCGTTGCCCCCGGCGGTGAGCTCGGATTTCTGGAGTTCGACCACGATGGACAGCACATTGAATCCCTTTACGAAATCGACCGCTGAGCCGGCTGCCCGGAACGACGACGCGGTCGCGGCATCGGGAAGCATCGACAGCTGACCGGTGCTCGGTTTCCGATCCGGGATGATCCGGAAGAATTGCTCGAGATCAATGAAGAACGGATCCTCGCGTGGACCCGCAAATACCTGCATGCCTGTCGGCGAGCCGAGCGCCGCTCCTACGTTTCCCGAAACAGCGGGCGCGACGTCGGCAACCCGATTCATCATCGCACCCAGAACGGGCGGAGCGACCGGCCCGCGCACTTCGACGGTCTGGTTCGGCGCTGTTCCCTTGAACTGCACCTGGATGACGCGATCTTCCTTTGCGTCTCCGGTGTTGTCGATCTTGAACTGGTAGAGGATGTTGGGGTCGAACGAAGTCGACGCTGTCTGAGCCGGTGTCAGGAATGCCCAGCTATTCATCACCAGTGTGATCCGGTCCGGTGACGAGCCGGGGAAAGCATAGACGTCTGTCATGTCCATCGCCGGGTTCAATTCGACCAGCGGGTTGTCCTGGTGGTCGGAGGCGAGCACGACCCCCGCAACTCCAACACTCGCCACGATCCCCACGGCAAGCAGTGTCCGCGCCCGGCCGTGGCTGAAAAAGTT
>DASWGL010000409.1:0-2295 GCA_036393735.1 Gemmatimonadaceae bacterium
ACCCCGGTCCCTGATAGAACTCGAGATACTCATCGATCTGTGACTTCTTCTTGCCCTTCGCCGGCTCGTTGAGCGGGAACTTGATTCGACCATTGCCGTTGGCGACGACCTTCGACATGAGAGCGGAGTACTCCGTGGAGATCGCCTTGTCGTCAAAGGAGATTAGCTGGGTGAAGCCCAGCACGTCGGCGTAGTACTTGACCCATTTGTTCATCGCGCCGAGCTCGACGTTGCCGACGCAGTGGTCGATGTACAAGAGACCCACACCTCGCGCTTCGCCCTTGCCGGCGAACGGAACGAATCCCGGCATGAACGGTCCCTTGTAGTTCTTTCGCTCTACCAGGGTGTGGATCGTCTCGCCGTAGGTGTGGATTGCCGCTATGACGACCTCGCCGTGCTCGTCGACGAGCGACTTTGGCTCGTATGCCGGCTTCGCTCCGCGCTCGACCGCTAGTCGAAATGCCTTTCTCGCGTCGTCCACCCAGAGCGCGATGTCCTTCACCCCGTCGCCGTGCTTGTGCACGTGCGTGGCGATCTCGCTGTCGGGCCGGAGCGCGGTCGTGAGAACGAGCCTTACCTTTCCCTGCTCCAGTATATAGCTCGCGCGATCGCGCGTTCCGGTCTCGGGGCCGCGGTACGCGAGAATCCTGTATCCGAAGACGTTGCGGTAGAAGTGTGCGGCCTGCTTCGCGTTACCGACGTAGAACTCTACAAAATCCGTTCCGTTGATCGGAAAGGTGTCCGTAACCTGCTCAGGTGCCGTAAGTGTCGCGGTTCCCATGACTTCTCCGATTCGGCGCGATGAGATTGTGCGCTTTACGCGTGCTGGGCGGCTCCCCTCCGCCCGGGAGGGCGCCGGCTCCTTTCTTAAATTAGCAAATAGGACACCGCAACGGGGGGTCGAACACAACCTCGAGAGCATTCCCCGGCAGGACCGCGTCCCACTGCGCGAATAGCTCAGCGCGCTTGGCTCTCACTCGGGCGAGATCGTCCTCGGTGAACTGCGACTGCGCGGGCAGACCGTTTTCCGCGCAGTACTCGGCCAGCTTTTGGTTCAGATCGGCAGCAATTCCTCGCTCCTCAATTCGGCGCTCGAGGTCAAAGAATCCCACGATCATTTCGGAGATGTTTGCCTCGGGCGGGAGTTTGCCGCGTGGCCACGGACTGCCGAAGTCGGAAAAATCCCAGCCCGCTGAAACCAGACCGTAGAATCCCTGACGCAGTCGGAGTGCGGTCTCGACTGCGCAGTGCGTGAGGTCATGCTTGGGAAAAAAGGCAGCCTGCGCACCCAGTTGCCGCTGCCACGTCGTGGTTCCATCAGCGCGGGTGCAGCTGAGGGCGGTGCGACCATCCTTCCCTTTCTTTATGCGAATAACGATGCGCTGTGCGTCCGGCATGGACGCTATCTAATGCAGGGTTTCGCCTTTCTCCAGCATCTCGATGAAGCTCCGCATACGCGTCGCACGGGTTTCGGCCTTCTTCGCCGTCTGTAGTCGCCAGGTAATCGCGTATCTATTCGCGGCGCTGATGCTCTTGAAGAACTCCTTCGCCTTCGGGTGCCGCTCCAGTTCCTTCTCGAAATCCACGGGCACGCTGGCCCCAGCTTGAGAATCGTACGCGGCTTCCCAGCGGCCGTCCTTCTTCGCGCGCTCGATCTCGACGTGTCCGGCCTGAGTCATTTGCCCGTTGGCGATGAGGGCGAGCGCCTTTTCGCGATTGACCTTCGACCAGATGCTTCGAGGCCGCCGGGGCATGAAGCGCTGTAGCCAGGTGGTTTCGCTTTCAGGAAGCTTCTGTGCGTCGATCCAGCCGTAGCAGAGCGCTACTTCGACGCCCTCGGCATACGTGATGGACTTTATCCCGGATTCTTTCCTGGCGATCCGCACCCAGAGCGCCGGCGAGATCTTGTGATTCTTCTCCAGCCACGCGACAAAGTCTTTCCGCGTCTTGAATCCGCGGGTTGCGCCCGGGGCGGATCCAGTCACGGCGTTCTTCTTTTTCACGGCTGCGCTGGGAAGCGTGCGTTACCGGTCAATGCATTCCTGCGCGGTGATCCATGCGCTGAAAAGCGAGGAATTCATGGATCGCAGCGACGGCGTCAGGATTCTTCGTCGAGATCACGACTTCGGCGCCCCGCGGGAGATCGCGTTCGCTGTAGGTGATTTCGGATCGAAGCGCCTTCATTTTCGCCGTGCCGGGCACGTCGGACATCGCGTGCACGAAGCCCGGGAGCGCGAAATCTCCATTCGCGAACGCGGTTGCGATCGTTCGCATGTGCGTGCGGATGGTGGTCTC
>DASWGL010000410.1:0-1918 GCA_036393735.1 Gemmatimonadaceae bacterium
GAAGAGCATCCAGACGACGCGGTATGCCGGGGGCGTTGGCTAAGATGCCATGGCCTGAACTGCATAAATATTGTCCTTTGCGCCAACAGGCTCGCTCATTAGGGTAACAGGGAGACAACGACGATCCGTAGCGCCTCACGCGGCTGTTTCGACCGAGCCGGGAGGGATCATGTCGAGTTTTCACATGAGGGTTCTGGACACGGAGCTCTGCACCGCGGCGGTTCAGTACGCACGAACGGTGTCGGATCCTTTCTTGTTCCATCACGTCATGCGCTCGGCCCTCTTCGCCGACTTGATCGGTCGAGAACGCGGAGTGAAGTACGACCGCGAGCTCCTGTGGGTCTCGGCGGTCCTTCACGATCTTGGACTAACGAAGATCGCCCCCGTAGAAGCTCGATTCGAGATCGAAGGAGCGGATCTCGCAAAGGAGTTTCTCGCGAAGAAGGGGATGAGCGAGCGCCAAGTGGAAATCGCATGGGACGCCATCGCGCTCCACACGACGGCAGAGATCCCTTCGAGGAAGTGCGCCGAGATCGCGCTGTGTCAGTTGGGCATCGCCGTCGATCTCGGGATCGCGCCGCCGGACATCGTCAGTCATGAGATGGTCGACGAAGTCCTGGCCGAATACCCGTGGCTGGACACCCACGAGTTATTGCTCACGACGCTGGTTGGCCTTTATCAAAAGAACGCCAAAGCCGCCGCCTCGAACGCGGTCGCAGAGGTGTGCGAGCGCCGAGTCCCGGGCTTCCAGCGCCCCAACCTGTGCGATCGCATCATCGACAGGAGTGCGCACGGTGTCGGGACCCGGAGACACACGTCCTGAAGCAGAAAGGGCGCCTGCTGCCGATTGAGCCTCCGGGCGAACTGCTGGAGATTCTCAGAAAGTTCGCGGCGACTGCCTTTGCCTAGGCAGGCATCTTCACCCGACAGACGTGGGAAGAAATGGAAGGGAATCCGCAAATGCCACTCTCCTTGAAAGAAGCGCAGACCGTCGTCGAGCTCGCCCGCGTACACGCAGAGAAGATCGGCGTTCCCATGAACATCGCGGTAGTTGACGGCGGCGGCCACCTGCTCGCGTTCGCGCGCATGGACAGATCGATTCTCGGTTCAATCGACATCGCGCTGAAGAAAGCGAAGACCTCGGTCCTCTTCAACGGTCCGAGCGAGAGTCTGTGGGAATACTGCAAGCCGGGCGGGCCCGCTCCCACGACCGAGGGCACGAACGGCGGTTTGATTCCATACGCCGGCGGAGTCCCGATCCGCTCTACCGACGGGTCGCTCGTCGGAGCGATCGGCGTGTCGGGCGGTATGCCCGCGCAAGACGGCGAGGTTGCGAGAGGCGCCTTGTCGGGGACGACAGTGAGCCAATCGACCTAACCACATCGCCAACACTTTGGGATGAGACCATGAAAAGCGTACTGATCACGGGAGCGGGTAGCGGTCTGGGCAGGGGAACCGCCATCGGACTCGCGAAGGCCGGACATCGCGTGTTCGCGACGACTCAACTTTGGGCGCAAGCGACCGATCTGCGGAGGGAGGTCGAGAAGCTCGGCCTCAGCGACACGCTCGTCGTCGACAAGCTGGACGTTCTCGACGATCGCGACGTCACGAACGCGATGCGCTGGCCCTTCGACACGTTCTTGAGCAACGCTGGCATCGGAGAGGGTGGCCCCCTCTCGGAGATGCCGGTCGATGTCGTTCGTCGCATGTTCGAGACGAACGTCTTTTCGAGCCTCGCCATCGCACAGCGCGTCGTTCGCAAGTTTCTCGAGTCGAAGACGCGAGGCCGCATCCTGTTCGTCAGCTCGATGGGTGGAATGCTCACCGCCTACGGTTTTGGTGCGTATTGCGCAAGCAAGCATGCCCTGGAAGGAATCGCGGCCGCGTTGCGCGATGAGCTCGCGCCTAGTGGGATCAC
>DASWGL010000411.1:0-10375 GCA_036393735.1 Gemmatimonadaceae bacterium
GTTCTGGTCCCACCCCCTGCCCTGGACCCATTCGCCCGGCCGCACATCCTTTGCCCACGCTTTGACTCGAGCGATCACTTCATCGTACGAGGTCGATCCCGCGAGATTAACGCGCTGCAGCATATTCCCGAGCCCCAGCAAGTGGGCATGGGCGTCAGTAATTCCCGGAACGACTGTGGCGCCATGAAGGTCGATTACCTGCGTGGATGGACCAGCGAGTGCCTTCGCCTCGCGATCGGATCCGACGAAGAGAACGCGCGCGCCGCGAACCGCGAGAGCAGAAGCCTCGGGTCGCGCGTTGTCGACGGTGTAGATCCGCCCGTTGGTGAGAACGAGTTCGGCGGTCCCCTGCGCTCCGAGCATGGCTGGTGCGAGCGCGACCACCGCAAAGTAGGTTGAGAGATGCATCATGGGGCCGGAGTTTGCTGAATCGTCGCGCTCTTCGCCAGGTTTGGCTCGCGCTGTTCGTCAGCGCCTGCGCGCATTTTCCTTCGCAACCGCGCGGCCAGCCGGCGTACTGGGGTTTCACCGGACCCTGGGACCGAAATAGCGAAACGTCCGTCGAGGAGCACGGGCCGAGCCTCGAGCGCGTCATCACGGGCTGGATCGCACTCGACACAACGAGTTTTCGCCCACTACAAGTGTACCCTGACAGCATTGGGAAGCAGCCGGCCGTAGCGTCGCGCGCGATGGCACTAATCACAACGTATTTCGGGAGCCGTTTTCATCCGGAGATAATCCGCGGACTCGGCGAGAACGCCCAGGTGTCGGCGATGACCGCGGGCGCGATTGCCGCTCTCGTCGACTCGGGCGGATACCGAAGCGTGGTAGTCGACTTCGAGGGAATGACGCCGCGCGATCTCAATCAGCTGCTGACAGTCACGAAAGCGGTGGCGGACTCCGTGCACGCACACGGCGTCTCCACGGTCGTCATCGCGGTTCCGGCGGGCGACACAGCCGCCTATCCCGCCGCTCTTCTCCTGCAGTCCGCGGATCTCATCATGCCGGTGCTCTATGACCAGCACTGGAGCACTTCGCCACCGGGACCGATCGCCGCTCCTGAATGGGTCACACGCAACCTCGGCACACGCGTGGCGGAAGTCGGAGCAGCGAGGATCGTCGCTGCATTTCCTCTCTACGGCTACCGGTGGCGCCGGAGTGCGGAAACGGAGATCATCAGCTATGACGATGCGCGACGACTTACGACGATGACCAACACGCCCCTCACCCGCGACCACGCATCCGCCACGCTGCACGCTGTCTCGCCCGAAGGCTGGGAGATCTGGGTGAGCGACCACGTGCTCCTCGAGACACTCGTCCGCGAATCGCGAGAACTTGGTGTGAGTACCTTTGCACTTTGGCGACTCGGACTCGAGGATCCCGCCGTGTGGACCTTCATCGGCCGCTAGACCACCAGCAGATCTTTTTGATAGTCGGACGGCGTGATGAGAACCTTGTCTGCCCCGATGAAGCCGTTGACCTCGCTGCGCATCCCTACCTCTCCAGCGAGATAGATGCCCGGCTCGATCGAGAAGCCGACCCCCGGAATGAGAGCACGCTCTTCCCGGGTTTCGAGGTTGTCGATGTGCGGGCCGGAGCCGTGCAGGTCACGCGGGTCGATCGAATGACCGGTGCGGTGAATGAAGAAATCTCCGTATCCACGCTTGGTGATTACGGCGCGGGCGGCGTCGTCAACCTCGCCGCCACGCACTGGCTCACGCGCGCTGATTCTTTGCTGGAGCAGTGAGATCGCCGCGTCGCGCCCATCCCGCACCGCGAGCCAGATGGTCTTGTCGCGATCGCTCGGCGGGCCGAGTGATCCCATCCACGTCTGATCGGCGAAGACGCCGTTCTTCTCGCGCGCCCAAAGGTCTACCAACAGAATGTCGCCGCGATTGATCGTAGCGGACTTCTCGGCAGCCGGCTCGTAATGGGGATTCGCGGCGTTCGGACCGATCGCGACGATGGGACCGTGATCGGTCTCCAGCCCTCCGGCTTCGAATCTCTCCCTGATCCAGCTCTGGAGGGCATATTCGGTGAGCGGCGACGCGCTGTCGGCGCGGCTTCCCGCGAGTCGAATCGCCTGCTGCCCAATCGTCGCCACGGCGCGCGCCGCCCGCTCGTGCGAGGCGCGCTGCTCATCGCTCCATACTGCGTAGAACATGGAGACGAGATCGGCGGATGATACGACCGTCGCGCCGGCGCTCCGCACCATCTCGAGCACTCCAGCGGGAACACGGTCGAGATACGGAACGGCGTCGCCCGGCGAGTACTCCATTGCGATCCGTTTACCTTTGACCACCCCGGCGAGCAGCGATTCGAGCAGACGCCAGCTGCTGTACTTCTCCTTCCGCCATTTGGCGGGCCATCCGGCCCATGGTCCCTGCTCGATCGCGTGTGTGATCGCGACCGGTTCCCCCTGCCGCGGGATGTAGACGAAGAATCTGCGCGTCGTCATGCCCGGCAACTCGAGCATGCCGACCGCCACGGGATTCAGGCCATGGAAATCGTAAAGGAGCCAGCCATCGAGTCCGGCTCGATCGAGCGCGGACTGGAGCGCGGGCAGAGATTGAGGCTGCAGCACCGCGAGCGCCTACTGGGAGCTTTTCACCGCGCGCCAATCCGCGCGCCATTCGCAGATGTCTTCACCCCGCTCGCGGCAGTGCACGTGATCGATCATCCCGCCGCCATTAACGAGCAGCCTCAGCATCTCGCGCAGCGCCGACTCATAGTAGAGACATCCGATCCCTTTTGGCGCCGATTGGAAAGTCACCGATTCCTTGATGCCCACCACGATCGACGAGCCAACTCGCCGCACTGAAGCCCCGAGGTACCTGTTTCCCGCTTTCTTCACCTGGCGGTACGCGAGCGGCCGCGCGAGAAATGCTGGCAGCAGGTGGATGATCTGTCGCCTGGTGGCCGAGATCATCTGGTACATGCGATTGGCGAGGATGCCGCCAGCACGCGTGAAGATCCCCTCCGCGTCGGGCCTGCGCCCGATAAGCCGGGCGATGCCGCTCGCTTCGTCGATCGCGATCGGCTGATTGCGCTTCAGCGCCTCCTTGTAGCGCCGTATCTGCGCGATCACCGTGTCGCTCAGGCCGAGTCGCTTGTTGCGATGCTCCTGCACATATTCGACGTCGATGTCGTCTCCTTCGGGAATATCGACCGAGCGCACTGCTTCGAGGAGACTGAGCGGGATTATGGCGTTTACAGTGCCGGGCATTTAGTTGGTAGGCGGAGAGCGCAAGCTAACCGCCGCTCGAATCGCCTTCAAGCAGGAAACGTTGAAGTCGCCGCTGGCTCAAAATCAAAAACGGGGTCGTCACAGCTGACTTACGTGCTTGCTCGCGCGCTGATTGGCGCCGTGCTTTCCGCATTCGTTGCGCTTGCGGCGCGTCGTACACGTACGCTGGCGACGAGCGGAGCGATCGCGGGCGCAGTGGTTGGGACTATCTCGATCGCGGCCGGATGGAGCTGGGCGGTACTGCTCCTGTCGCTGTTCGTCTCCGCTAGCGCTCTTTCCAGGCTCGGCGACCGAAAAAAAGCCGAGCGGGTAGGCCCAGTGGTCGAGAAGGTCGGCGAGCGTGACGCCGGTCAGGTGCTCGCCAATGGCGGTGTGTTCGCACTGGCGGCGCTCGGGTCTCTCCTCGCTCCGTCACCCATCTGGTACGCGATGGGAGCCGGCGCCCTCGCCGCATCTACCGCCGACACGTGGGCAACCGAGGTCGGAACGCTCGAGGGCGGCGATCCAATTTCGATAATCTCGGGCAACAGGGTTGCACCCGGGACTTCGGGAGGCATCACGCTGGTCGGCACAGTGGCAGGAGTTGGTGGAGCGCTGTTCATCGGCGCTGTGGGGGCGCTAGCCAACTGGCCGGTTGCGCTCGCCGCCGTGGCACTGGGTGGAGTGGCGGGCGCCCTGGCAGATTCACTCCTGGGAGCAACGCTCCAGTCGCGGCGTTGGTGCGAGCTATGCGCGACGGCCACGGAGCGGCTCGTGCACACATGCGGCACCCCGACACGGCATGCGGGCGGTCTGGCGGGATTCGACAACGATGCGGTCAATGCCGCCTGTTCCACTGTAGGTGCCTTGGTAGCTTTACTTTTGTCTTGAGCGTGCAAGCACGCGCGGTATTGATGAGATCAAACGCTGAAATGACCGCCAACGATGGAGCGCGGGTGCTGCTCGTGAGCACTAATCGCGAGCGGCAACCCTATCCCGTTGTGCCCAACGGGCTGGCGTGCGTTGCTTCCGCGCTCGACGCCGCTGGACATCGCGTCAGATTCGTCGATCTCTGCTTCGTGAAGGATCCCGTGGCGAGCGCTCGCGCCGCAGCTCGCGCGTTCCGTCCCGACATCATCGGAGTTTCCGTTCGAAACATCGACAACAGCGATGCAATCGCCCTCCGCCACTACACTCCGGAAGCGCGCGACGTGCTGCTCGCGCTGCGCGAGGCAACGCCCGCGGCGAAGGTAATTGCTGGCGGCGCCGCATTCGGAGTAGCGCCAGAAGCGCTGTTTCGAGATCTGGCCGTCGATTACGCCGTCGCCGGCGATGGCGAGCGGGCAAGCGTTGCTTTGGTCGATGCCCTCTGCTCCGGCGCGGCGATCGAAGCGCTACCCGGGCTGGTGCGCGAACGAAACGGCACGGTCGTGTTCACTCCTCCCGGCGAAGACGCCGATCTCGACTCACTTCCTTCGCCCGCGCTCCATCGCTGGATAGATCTCGCGCGCTACCAGCGACACGGCGCGACCATTCCGATCCAGACAAAGCGTGGCTGCGTGTACAAGTGCGTCTATTGCACTTATCGGAACGTGGAGGGTTGGGGATATCGCACACGCGATCCGGAGCTCGTTGCCGACGAGATCGAAGAGCTGAAAGTGAAAGCTGGCGTTCGTCACTTCGACTTCGTCGATTCCACCTTCAATTCGCCGCCCGGCCACGCGATACAGGTTTGCGAGGCAATCACGCGGCGTAAGCTCGACGTCCAGCTCGATACCACTAACTTCACTCCTGCCACGGCGTCGTCGGAGCTGTTGGGCGCGATGAAGGCCGCCGGTTTTCGCTCACTCGGGATAACCGCCGAGAGCGCCAGTGATCCGGTTCTCGAAAAGCTCGAGAAGGGCTTCAATGTCGCCAAAGTGCGCGAAGTCGCTGAGCGGGTCGAGAAGCACGGCATCAAGACGCTCTGGATCTTTCTGGTGGGCGGACCAGGTGAGACGCGCCAGACGGTGGAGGAGACTCTCTCCTTCGCGAAGTGGCGGCTGGAGAGGGGCGATGCGGTTTATCTCACAGTGGGTCTCCGCATTTACCCCGGCACGACGTTGCACCGCATCGCGATCGCCGAAGGCGTAGTGCCGGCCAATAGCACCCTGCTCGACCCTGCATTTTACTTTTCAAGCGAGCTGCGGTTCGACGCCACGGTCGCCCGGCTCAAGCGATTCGCGGCAGACCATCCGCGCTTCATGTTCTCGGCCGATTCCAGATCGGTGGTACTTCCATACCTCACGCGCGCGGCTTCGGTTCTTCGCCTGCCGCGGCCACACTGGCAATACATGGGATTGTTCCAGCGCGTCGCGCGCGCGATCGGATAGCATGGGCCAGCACCTCGACGCGGAAGTGATAGTGGTCGGCGGCGGACCCGCCGGCGCCGCTACGGCGTGGGCGCTCGCCCAGGAAGGAGTCGATGTACTCGTCCTCGACCGGGCGAAGTTTCCACGCGACAAGATCTGCGCCGAATACCTGAGTCCGCAGGCCTCCAGAATCCTGTCGGACATGCGGGTCCTCGATGAAATCGAGAGAAGCAATCCGGCGCATCTGGCGGGGATGAGCATTCGTGCCCCGAACGGCCAAATCGCCAACGGGGAATTTGCGGCCAATCACGGTTTCCACGGATTCCGTGACAAGGGCCTCGCCATCCGAAGGACAATCCTCGACGACATCGTGCTGCGCGGCGCGCGGACCGCCGGAGCGCGTGTCGAGGAATCCATACGGGTGACTGACGTTGCGCGGAATGGATCGGCGCGCGTAAGTGGTGTCAACACTCTCGCAGCTGACGGACAGCCGCGCACATTGTGGGCGCGTTATGTCGTGGGCGCCGATGGTCTGCGTTCCGTCGTCGGACGCCGGCTCGGTCTCGTCAAAACGAGTCGCATTTGGCCGCGCCGCATTGCGCTCGTCGCTCATTATCAGAAGGTGCAGGGCGTCACCGACATGGGCGAGATGCACGTGGATTACGACGGCTATTTCGGAATAGTCGACGTCGGCGACGGGAAAATGAATGTCGCGGTCGTCGTGCCAATGTCGCGCGCGCGAGAGATCGGCGACGACAAGACCGAATTCTTCGAACGGTGGATTGCCTCGCGACCGCACCTCGCCGAGCGGTTCCTGGGCGCGGAGCGAATCACGCCGGTTCGCACGACTGGTCCGTTCGCGACCAATTCACGCCGCGCGTGGGCTCCGGGAGTTGCGCTGGTTGGCGACGCCGCGGATTTCTTTGATCCCTTTACCGGCGAAGGCATCTACGCGGCGCTGCGAGGAGGAGAGCTTCTCGCGCCCTTTCTGGTGGAAGCGCTGGGCCGCGGCGCCAAGGAAGAGAGCCGGATTCTTTCCGGATACGACAGCGCGCGGAAGCGGCAGTTCGGGGGCAAGTGGAAGCTGGAGCGAATCGTCGGCATGGCCATCGCCTATCCATATTTCATGAACAACGCGGCCAAAGTTCTTTCGCAGCACAAGGACATGGCCGACCTGCTGGTCGGCGTGGCGGGAGATTTCATTCCTCCGCGGGTGGTGCTGAAGCCGCGCTTTCTCTTCAGTCTCTTCATTTCTCCGGCATTCAAAACTTGAGCGTCAACCCAGACGAGTTTCGAGCGGTACTCGGCAGATTTCCTTCAGGTGTAACGGTCGTGACGACGCGAGGCGCGGATGGGGCCGATCAGGGTATGACCGTGAGCGCGTTCTGCTCGGTGAGCCTGGAACCGCCGCTCATCCTGATCTGCATCGAGAAGAACGCCTCAGTGTACGATGCGCTGACTACAGCGCCTGGATTTGCTGTAAACATTCTGTCTGCCAAGCAGGAGCAGATCGCTCGCCGCTTTTCGATAATCGATATCGACAGGTTCGATGGGATCGGCTTTACCAGATCCTCGAGTGGATGCGCGATTCTCGACGACGTGCTCGGCGTGATCGAGTGCCGCCGGTTCAGCCTGTACGATGGGGGCGACCACACAATCATCCTCGGCGAGGTGGAAGCGACACGCGTCGAGAGCGGAGCGCCGCTCCTCTATTACCGCGGCGGATACGCACAGCTGGAGCGCTAGATGCGTGACCTTCTGACACCGCGACGAAAGCGAGGCGTCGAGATACTCGACTCGCCGGATGTCGATCCGGGAATAGTCACGCGCTCGCTCGCCGACGTGGCGTGCGCCAACGCTCTGTTCGGTGGAATCAGCTCGGCGCTGGGCGAGGTGAGGGAAGCACTGAAGGAGGTTCCCCACGATGCGACACTTCTCGATGTGGGGACCGGACTCGGCGACATTCCGTGCCGCGCCAGAGAGGAGGCGCGCCGGAATGGTATCGAGCTGACAACGATCGGCCTCGATTCTGCGCTCGTGCTCGCGTCCGCCAGTCAGTGCTCGATCGATTTTGCCGTGTGTGCTGACGCGCTGCGTCTCCCATTTGCGGACAACAGCATAGACATCGTGATGTGCTCGCAGGTGCTGCATCATTTCGCGGGTAGACAGGCGTCGGAGCTGCTGCGCGAGATGGATCGCGTCGCGCGGGTGCGTGTGATCGTGAGCGACCTGAGGCGAAGCTGGATCGCAGCGGCAGGACTGTGGCTCGTCTCATTTCCCCTTCGATTTCATGCCGTTAGCCGACATGATGGCGTCGTCTCCGTGTTGCGGGGTTTCACACCCACGGAGCTGGCTGATACAGTATACGAGGCGATTGCGCGGAGACCAGCAGCTCATCGCCGCCGTGTATTCCGGGTGACGACGAGCTGGGCGCCAGTGCATCGATGACCAGAAATCTCGCGCGTCCTCTCGATCTCGGGCCGATGCCGCTTGGACGCCCGATGGAGACGGTGGACGAGCGACTCGTTCGTGCCTCGGTCGGAACGATATTTGAAATAGCAAGCAAGGTAGACAGTTGGCCGTCACATCTCTCTCACTACAGGTACGTGCGATTTCGAGAGCGATGCGCCGACGGTGGCGGGCTGGTGGAGATGTCCGCCTATCGCCCGTTCCACATCGTCGACACGTCGAAGGGGCCGATGGGCTTCAATTGGCCGACGTGGTGGCTTTCGGAGATGTCGGTGAACAGGGTGGCCCCGTCGATCCGCTTTCGGCATGTCGGGGGTATAACCAAAGGAATGGACGTCGAGTGGACTTTCAGCCCCGCGGCGGGCGGCACGCACGTACGCATCCTTCACGTTTGGGATGGGCCGGGAATACCGGTCTTGGGAATGTGGTCAGCAATGTATGCGATCGGTCCGATATTCGTACACGGAATCGCGTCCCGCACACTGGCGGGACTCGCAGAGGTCGCCGAACGCGAAGCGAAGAACAGCGGTGAATCGATTGGTTAATAGAGGAGACAGGTGAACAAGCGCAGAGTTGTAATAACCGGCATCGGCCCGATCACTCCGATCGGAACCAGCCGCGATCCTTTCTGGTCCGGCCTGGAGCAGCAGCGCTCCGCGGTGCGGTCGCTGACCCGATTCGATCCTTCGGGGTTCCGTAGCCACAACGCAGCGGAGATCAACGACTTCGTTCCGAGCGACCACCTCGACCGCAGGAGCGCGAAGCGGCTCGACCGCTTCGCGCAATTCTCGGTCGTGGGCGCGCAGATGGCCCTCGCCGATGCAAATCTCGATCTGGCGAAGGAAGACCGGGAGCGCGTCGGAGCCAACATGGGCACGGCGCTGGGTGGGATTAGCTACGCTGAAGGCCAGCTCGCGGTCTATCTCACACAAGGTTTGCGCGCGGTGGACGCGACGCTCGCTCTGGCGGTCTTCGGCGGCGCGGCGAGCTGCAACATCGCGATCGAGCTCGGTGTCATGGGGCCGAACTCCACCAACGCCATGAGCTGTGCGTCGGGGACGATTGCGATCGGCGATGCTTTCAGGCAGATACGTGACGGCTACGCCGATGTAATGATCGCGGGGGGCGCGGAAGCGCCGCTCGCCCCGCTTTGCTATGGAGCGTTCGCGCTTATCCGCGCGATGTCGACGCGCAACGAGGAACCGGAGATGGCGTCGCGACCGTTCGACAAGGATCGCGACGGATTCGTGATGGGAGAGGGAGCGGCGGTCCTCATTCTCGAGGAATACGAGAGAGCGAAATCACGAGGCGCGCCGATCTACGCCGAGGTTGCCGGGTATGGCATAACGAACGACGCACATCACATGACGGCTCCGCGCCCCGATGGTTCTCAGGCAGCGCGATCGATGCGGCTGGCGCTCGAGGACGCCAACGTCTCCGCGGGTGAAATCGGCTACGTCAACACCCATGGAAGCTCGACGCCGCTCAACGACACGACAGAGACGATGGCGATCAAGCAAGTACTGGGCGATCGCGCGTACAGGATTCCGATGAGTGGTACAAAGGGTTACTACGGCCACGCGCTCGGCGCATCGGGGGCGATCGAGACGGCCATCTGCGCGCTCGCGATCGAGCGGGAATGGCTGCCACCGACCGTCAACCTTCAGGTTGCGGACAGGGCCTGCGATCTTAACTTTCTGCCAGGAACCGGGCGGAAGGAACGCGTGGAGCACATGCTCACGAACTCCTTCGGCTTCGGAGGAATAAACGCCGCGCTGGTATTGCGCCGGGTGATCTAGGGGATCTCACGCGCCGCGGCCCCATCGATCTTCACGAAGCAGGGGGCAGCAAATGCGGGACGCGTGGCGTCATTTCGCAGCTGAATTCACCGGTACCTTCGCTCTCGTGTTCGTCGGGAGCGGCGCGATCATGACCGCGCGCATGTCGCAGAGCCAGGCCGGCCTCGTCGAGGTCGCCCTCGCCCACGGACTCATTCTGGGCGTCATGGTCAGCGCGCTGATGCGCATCTCGGGACATTTCAATCCCGCGGTGACGCTTGGAATTCTCGCCACGAGACGAATCGAGGCGATGATGGCCGCGATGTACATCGTCGCACAGATTCTCGGCGCGATCGCGGCGGCTTACGCGCTCAAGGCCACTTTTCCTGAAGCGGTATTCGTCGCCACACGCGGCGGCGGCCAGGCGATCGCGCTCGACATCAGTGGCGGACAAGCATTCCTGCTTGAGGCGATTGCGACGTTCTTCCTCGCCTTCGTGGTCTTTGGAACGGCAGTCGATTTGAATGGTCCCAAGATCGGGGGCCTGGCGA
>DASWGL010000412.1:0-11851 GCA_036393735.1 Gemmatimonadaceae bacterium
CAGTATGGCGTGAACTACATGACCAAGAACTATCCGACGACGGCCGGTCCTGGCAAGGATGTCGTTCCGTTCCAGACGCCTAGCGACTGGCAGAACTGGTTTCTGTCCGACGGCGGCGGGTTTGGAACCGTGGGTGCGCAATTCGTTGAAGATGGCAGCTTCGCCAAGCTTCGCGAGATCTCGCTCACGTACACCCTCGACAATCCGTTCTTCAAGAATCTGACCGGGTTCTCGAGCGCGGACATTCGCATCGCCGGCAGGAATCTCAAGACGTGGACGAAATACACCGGCTTCGATCCAGAGGTGAACCTGGGCGGAGCTGAGTTCCTGACACAGGGACTCGACTATTTCATCAATCCACCGACGCGGTCGTTTGTCCTGTCGTTCAGCCTATCTCGCTAGCCAATACGGAGAATCCAGAAGTGACTAATCATATAAAACACGTTGCGGCGAGGCTCGTCGTTGCGACCGCGATAGCAGTCGTCGGGGGGTGCAACAACTTCCTGACGGGCGGTGAAACGAGCACCGATCCGCACCGCCAGCTCGTAGCGACTAACGATCAGTATTTTGTCGCTACGCAGGAGAATCTTTGGGCTTACTGGGGCAGCGATCCCGCGCGCCTCACAGGCATCCTGGCCCAGCAGTTCCACGGGGTTGCGAATCAGTATGGCGCGCTCGACGCGACTTATTCGCACGATCCAACAACGACCAATGGCACGCACGCGGCGCTCTATCTGTCGGGCGGGCTGGTCGACATCAAGAAGCTCCAGACCGGCGCGAGGCTGGTGGGCGATTCGCTCTACGTCGGAATCGCGCAGGTGGAGGAAGGGGCATTGATGGGAACGGGCGCTGATCTGTTCGGGGACCTCGTCTACAAAGAGGCTCTTCAAGGCACGAAGAACCCCACCCTTGACGATCAGTTTGTCGTTTACGATTCGGTGCAGAAGGTGTTGTCTGCCGGGATCGCGAACATAAACTCGAGCGTCACTGGAAACGTCGGACCGTCGGGCGCGGATCTCGTCTACGGCGGTGATCCAGCTCTCTGGACGGCGATGGCTCACACACTCAAGGCCCGTTTCTTCATGCACACGGCCGAAGTGAGAGGAGCCGCCGCTTACGCATCCGCGCTTGCCGAAGCGCAGCAAGGCATCGGCAGTGACGCTGGAAACTATTTCGGCGCGTTCACATCGACCGCGTCGGAGACGAACTTCTATTTCCAGTTCCACGGCCCTGCTGGTCGCGGTGGCGACCTGGCCATCGGGACCACACTCGACACCATCCTGGTTCGACGGGGTGATCCGCGCGACGCACAGTACTTCGCGGCGAGTGGCAATCCACGGTGGCTGAGCACTACACGGGCAGCCGCTGATTTTCAGCAGCCTTTCGTCACGTACGACGAGAACACGCTGATCTGGGCTGAAGCGGCGTATCGCACAGGGGATCAGGTAACCGCGCTCTCGAAGCTGAACGAAGAGCGCGCGATCCATGGGCTGTCACCCGTTGTTTTCGCGGGACAGGCGCTTCTCAACGAGATCCTCACCGAGAAGTACATTGTCGATTTCCAGCTCGGCGAGGAGGCGTGGAACGATTATAAGCGTACCTGCACGCCCAACCTTGCTCCGACGGCTGTCGGGCAACCGATACCTGGCCGTCTGTATTACGATGCATCGGAGCAGAATACGGATACCAACATTCCGGCGCCCAATACCGGTGTGAACGGTCTTCGCAACAAGAACGATCCAGCGAATGCCACGTCCGATGGTACGGGCGCGGCGTGCAAGGGTCAGTTCTAGAACTGAAAGTACGTGAGAAACGTTCGAGCCCAGTCAACGCTGACTGGGCTCGAATGCTTTTCGCTATCACCGATAGTTTCGGCTTGAAGAAAAAGAACTCAATGAAAACGCATCGCGCCCATATGAAGAATCAGATTCGAACGGCGATGATTTCGGTCTCGTTTCTCACCATCGCTTCGTGTACGTCATACACGGCGATTCACGGAATCGAAACGGCTCCGGGGAACAATGTCCGCGTGCGCCTTTCCGACAAGGGCGCGGTAGATCTTGTTCAGAGCATCGGGCCGCGGGCGCGCCAATTGGAAGGAACGCTCAAGCAGGTGACCGACTCGTCCATGGTGGTCTCAGTTCGCCGGGTCACTCGGGAAGGCGGGGGAGAGGACACGTACGATGGCCAGGACATTTCCATCCCTTCGCAAGACATAGAGACCGCGGAAGCAAGCAGGACGTCGGTGTCGCGTAGCATTCTTGCGGCCGGGGGAATACTCGCGTCAGCGTTGCTGGTTGCCAGGGGAGCGGGGGACATCTCCGGTGGGAGCTCAAACCGCCCTCCGACGGGAGGCCGCTAGTCGATTCGGTGACCTACTGCGATCTCCGTCGCGGTACGATCAACGTCTTTTACCAGACTCCCACGCTCGAGTGGCTGAGGCTGCTTTCGATCGTGACTCTAACTGCGGAGTTTCCGCGCAGCGAGATCGCTTGTGAGACGAAGCTATCCGTGCCGCCTATTCGGCGTACAGCAATTCGAATCACACCCATCTGTCCCTGAAGGCGGGGTGGAATCTCGATCGAAAGATTGTGGGCGGCTGCTACCTGGGTGAACCTGGTTTGAACGCCATCGTGCACGACGTAGAGGACAACGTCGGCCCAGTTGTGATTCTCGACTTCGAGAACGACCGGTTCAGGGGCGATGTTTTCGGGCGCCTCAGCCAGGGAATCCGTGGTCACGGGATGTCGACCGGCGCAGGCCAGGAGAAGGCTGGACACGATGAAACACGAGGCGAGCGTAGTGCGGCGGCGTGTCATATTTTCTCCGACGCCAAGGTCGCGGCGCCATATCGCGACGGATACCGGAATGTGCTGCATGGACCAAGCCGCGTCGAGAGTCAGTTCACCCATCCATCAGTGTCGAGGCGCGACGCGATCGAGCGTCTCCGCTTAGGTTTACATGAGTGGAGCTTAGGCCGAAATCAGTCCCGCTTAAGTTGACATAAGTACAGCCGCCACCTAACTTTCTAGGCTGGTCTGCCCCGGAATCCCGGGTGACCTCGCACCTTGGAACCGGTCGTTCAACAACCTGTAATGCCGACAATCAATCAGCTCGTACGTCAGAGCCGCCGCGACGTTCAGAAGAAGGAAAAAGCGCCGGCACTGAAGTCCAATCCCCAGAAGCGTGGAGTCTGCACCCGCGTTTATACCACCACACCGAAAAAGCCCAACTCGGCGCTCCGCAAAGTGGCGCGCGTGCGGCTGACCAACGGGTTCGAAGTCACAGCGTACATCCCCGGTGAAGGCCACAACCTCCAGGAGCACTCGATCGTGCTCATTCGCGGCGGCCGTGTGAAGGATCTGCCGGGCGTGCGCTATCACATTGTGCGCGGATCGCTCGACGCATCGGGCGTCAACGGCCGGAACAAGAGCCGCTCCAAGTACGGAACCAAGAAACCAAAGGCCGCCGGCGCGGCTGGTGGAGGTAAGAAGAAGTGAGCCCGCATAAAAAGTTTACCGGAGCTAAAAGTTGAGCCGCCGCAAAAAGTCCATCAAGCGTCCGATTCTTCCTGATGCCCGCTACGACAGCCAGACCGTCTCGAAGTTCATCAACGCCATCATGTATCAGGGCAAGAAGTCGACTGCCGAGAGAATCTTCTACGGCGCGATGGACATCGTCGAGAACAAGACAGCGCAGCCCGGTGTCACGATCTTCAAGCAGGCTTTGACCAACCTCAAGCCGGCCGTCGAAGTGAAGAGCCGCCGAGTCGGTGGCGCGACCTACCAGGTCCCCGTCGAAGTTCGCCCCGATCGCCGCACAGCGCTCGCAATGCGCTGGCTCATCACCTTCTCACGTGGCCGCAACGAGAAGTCGATGTCCGAGAAGCTCGCCGCCGAAGTGATCGCCGCAAGCAAGGGCGAAGGCAACGCCGTCAAAAAGAAGGAAGACACCCACCGCATGGCGGAAGCCAACAAGGCGTTCGCGCACTATCGCTGGTAGGCCCTCGGTTCTCTCGCTGCAAAAGGTCCCGCTGTGAACAGCGGGACTTTTTTTGTGGGAAGATTGCTCTGGCGGTCCGACCCGTTCGGCAGAATCTTGAGGGCGGGCTTTCGACGACGCGCGGTTTGCGTTTCTCGTTGCGCCCACTCCATCGAGATGAGGTTTTTATTAGGTTGCCCGTCGGATCAGCGCTCACAATCGGCCTTGCTTCGCTTTGTCTCATCGCCCAAGGTCCGTGTGCCAAGGATCTTGCCGGTCCCATCGCGCCCAGCGAATGGGGCGGTGATCACGTCGGGTTGACAGTCTCGGATGCTGGTGGGACGCTCGAGTACGACTGCGCGAGCGGAACGATCGATCAGAAAATCGTCGCGGCGACAGACGGAAATTTCACCGCGCTCGGGACGCACTCACCCGGACACGGTGGACCAATAATGCAGGGCGAAGTGCCGGTGCGTCGTCCGGCGCGCTACGACGGTTGGACAGACGGTGATCAGATGACGCTGAAGGTCACGCTGACTGACTCGGGTGAGGCACTCGGAACTTTCAATCTGAAGCGAGGCCAATCCGGCCGAATCCTTCGCTGCCTCTAATGCGGCGTCGGTTTTCTCGCTCGATCTCCGTGACGCCGCTCGGTTACTTCTCGTGCTTTTCTCCGTCTCTCGGCGGTTGTCGCTACCACCGCCAGCGCCAGCTCGATCAGTCCGTAAGATGCCGCGACGAGCGAGAGCAGCGAGATGACGGCGAGAACGCGCGTCATCCCCGCGGATAGCGTCCCTTTCACCACCGCGTAGGTCGAGCCAGTAACCAGTATCGTGGAGACGACGGTGATCACCGCCGCCTTGCCGATCGACATGCCGCGGTCGACGGGAACTATTTCGTGCGGCTGCTCAACAGTAGCCGAAGGGTCAGTCATCAAATTTCCGGTTTGTAGTTCTAAAGTACCACCAGAATCTGAGCATCATGCTTCGTGCCGAGGAGACTTTCAAGACCGACTCTGTTTGTTTCTGGCTCTGCCGCGGCGCTTCCCAAATTTGCGGCTCATGAGTAACCCCGGCGCTATAATTGTGTTCATGAGGGGTAATCTCGCTCGGCTTGGTCGCTTGTACGCTGTGACATCGCTTTGCTTTGCGTGCGGGTCTGACGGGACGACGGACCCCACGCCCACGGGCTCAGGCCCGCAGATCGACGTCCGGTATCTCAACACACTTACGCCGTCGCAGCAAAACGCGGTGACCGCAGCCGCGGACAAGTGGATGCGCGCGCTGTCAAAGAACCTCGGAGATTTCCGCTTCAAATCGGCGGCGGCTGACTGTTTCCCTGACGAGCCGGCGCTCGATGAGACCCACCACAATCTTCTTCTTTTCGTCTCGGCCGGTGAGGTCGATGGACCAGGCGGAACATACGCACTTACTACTATTTGCGGCGTCAGCAGCCGGGATACTCTTCCGGTTCTGGCCCGCATCCGCCTGGACCGGGCCGATCTCGATTCGATGGAAGCTCGCGGTACCCTGCGCGGCATCATCTTGCATGAGATGGGGCACGCGCTCGGATTCAGTCCGGGCACCTACGTCCCCAAAGGCCTTTCAGCCGGGGGGACGGACGACCCGTTCTTCGACGGAGTGACAGCGCGGTCAGAATTCGCAAAGCACGGTGCGTGGTATACCGGGGTGGCGGTTCCGCTGGAAAATAGTACTGGGCAGGGTCCAGGGGATCCCCACTGGAGGTTGAGCGTTTTTGGGGACGAGCTCATGGTCTCCATCGTTGGTCGCGGCTTCAAATCGCCGCTCAGCTCGATAACCCTGGGATTCTTCAAGGACATTGGCTACGACGTCGATTTTTCCGTCGCCGATCCTTACGAAGTGGCTCCGCTCTTCTTGAACAACCGGATGATTCCCGACGGGAGTCTCCGGGACGACTTTGTCATGATCGCGCCTCCAAAATTTGTGACCCCGGTGATATCGCATTGACCCCCGGAGCCAGCCCCGCGTCTGAGGGAAGGACTCGGCCTGTGGCGTCCTTCCGCTTGCGACGTTTCTGTCCCAAACGCATCTTCGCATAGTGGGATAAGTGCCCTCCAATTCACAGGTTGGAGGTAATTCGGCAGTCTTCGCGTGCGAGAGCCAGGAGGGAGGTTGAAGTACCCCGAAGTCCGGAACTACGTTGGTGGTTCTTTCGTGGGGACCGACCGCTCATTCCTCGAGGTCTACAACCCGAGCGATGGGAGCGTAATCTCGCGCGTCCCGCTCTCGAGTCAGGACGATGTCGATGCCGCTGTGTCGAGCGCGCAGAAAGCATTTCCAGCGTGGTCTGCGACTCCTATCAAGGAGCGCGTGCAGGTCTTCTACCGCTACAAGGCGCTGCTGGAGAAAAACATCGACGAGTTGGCCGCGCTCATAACTGAAGAAAACGGGAAGGTGGCATCAGAAGCCCGCGCCGAGGTGCTAAAGAGCGCCGAGCTGTGCGAGTTTGCGTGTTCGCTGCCGCAAATTGCGCCGGGCGAGGTTCTCGAGGTCAGTCGGGGCGTCGAGTGCCGGGTTGAACGGTATCCGCTTGGCGTCGTCGCGGCGATCACGCCGTTCAACTTCCCGAACATGGTGCCGAACTGGTCGCTCCCGAATGCGATCACACTCGGCAACTGTCTGATTTTGAAGCCGTCGGAGCTGGTGCCCCTTAGCGCGGGAAGAATCGCGGAGCTGCTCAAGGAAGCGGGATTGCCGGAGGGCGTGCTTCAGATCGTCAACGGTGGCAAGGAAGCGGTTGAAGCGATCTGCGACCATCCGGGAATCGCCGCGATCAGCTTCGTCGGCTCGACAAAGGTTGCGAAGGTCGTATATCGCCGCTCTACGGCGACGTTGAAGCGCTGCCTCGCGCTGGGCGGGGCGAAGAATCATCTCATCGTCATGCCGGACGCGGCGAAGGAGATGACGTCGAGCAACGTCGTTGCATCGATGTCGGGCTGTGCGGGACAGCGGTGCATGGCGGCGTCGGTGATGGTTGCCGTGTCCAAGACAGACGACATCATCGAGCGGATGGTCGAGCACGCGAAGAAGGTCGTGCCGGGGAAGGATATCGGTCCCGTCATCTCTGCCGCCGCAAAGGAGCGAATCGAGAAATACATCGCTGAAGCGGAAGCGGCCGGCGCAAAGGTTCTGGTGGATGGTCGGCGAGCTGTAGTAAAGGGGAAGGAGAACGGATACTTCATCGGGCCGACGATCATCGATCACGTGACTCCCGACATGCGCATTGCGCAGGACGAAGTTTTCGGCCCGGTGCTGGTGATCATTCGGGCGAAGGACATAGATGAAGCTCTGAAAATCGAGAACGCATCGCCCTATGGAAACGCGGCTTCGGTCTTCACGGAAAGCGGCGGCACTGCCCGGTACGTGATGGAGCACGCCAGCGCCGGGATGGTGGGCGTCAATGTCGGAGTTCCGGTTCCGCGCGAGCCATTCTCGTTCGGCGGCTGGAACGATTCCAAATTCGGCGTCGGCGATATCACTGGGCGGGGCTCGATCGAATTCTGGTCGCAGGCGAAGAAGATGACGACGAAGTGGAACAAGGAAGCGGGAGCCAACTGGATGTCCTGATTGCCGTCGCCGCGCGGCAACGCGCGTGGGGCGAAAACAATTCGGAGGCTGTATGAGTGTGGATCGTTCCGTAACGTTTACCGGGATTCATTTCGAGAATCCGTTTCTCCTGTCGTCGGCACCCCCGACTGAGTCGGAGTCAAACATCACGCGTGCCTTTGAGGCGGGATGGGGCGGTGTCGTCACGAAAACCATCGGGCTCCACCCGGTAGTCAACGTCTACGGCGCGAAGGCGAAGTTCATGCGCACCACTCCGGAAGACGCAAACGTATCCATGAAAAAACGGCCTGGCGCAGCGTTGCATTCTTCGTGGAACTGGGAGTTGATCTCCGACAAGACGTTGGAGTGGTGGGCGCCGCGGATCCGCCGCATCAAGGAAGCTTTTCCGAACAAGGTACTGATCGCCTCGATCATGGCAGGCTCCGGCAACGACAAGGAGCTGAAGCACTGGCAGGAGCTGGCAGAAACGGCGCAGGGAGAAGGCGCGGATGGACTCGAGCTCAACTTCTCATGTCCGCACATGGATCGCCGAGACATGGGGTCAAATATTGGGAAGGATCAGGGGCTCTGTTCCGTCGTGACCGAGGCGGTGAAGGAAGTCGCCAAGGTTCCGGTTTGGTGCAAGCTCACTCCCGCGACGGCGGACATAGTTGTCGAGGCGGCGGCGTGCTTCCGCGGCGGAGCAGACGCGATCGTTTCGTCGAATACGTTCCCGTCCATTCCGTTGATCGATCCCGAGACGCTCGAGTTCGAGATCAACGTCGACGGACTCGTCTCGAGCGGCGGGCTCGGGGGACCAGCGATCCTCCCACTCGCCCTGGCGAAGATGGCACAACTCACGAAGGCATTTCCGGATCGGAGCTTCTCGGGAATTGGAGGAATCTCTGATTTCAATCAGGCAGCCTCTTACTTCCTGCTGGGGTGCGGAACGGTCCAGGTGTGTACGGCCGCGATGCTCGATCAGGCGGTCGGTCCGAACGTCATCAAGCGCTTGCTCTCGGGCCTCGACAAGTTCATCGAGGAACATGCCAAGAATGGCTGGAAGAGCGTCGAGGATTTTCGCGGCATTCGTCGCGACAGAATCGTGATGCAATCGGAGATTCGTCGCCCCGATTCATCGGAATACTATTCCGGCTACGAAACGGTCGAAGGGTACGCCGCGCCGCAGCCTGAAGTCGCAGTCCGGGTGTAACTCATGACGATCACGTCCACTTCGCCACCGCGCGAGAGAGCAACGAGCAGCAAAGGAGCAACAGGCGCGCGCGCGCCGCTCAAGATGCCGCCATCGGACCATGTTCCGAAGCCATACACGGGTCCATCGCGCGCCGAACTTCTGGCGATGCGGAAGAAGTACACGAACCCGGCGATCTTTACGCTCTACGGCGAGCCGCTCCTGATTGTCGAAGGCCACATGCAATGGCTGTTCGACGAGACCGGCAAACGCTACTTGGATATGTTCGCCGGGATCGTGACGGTTTCGTGCGGACACTGCCATCCCAAGATCGTCGCCGCGATCGAGAAGCAGGCGGAGACGCTCCAGCACGCGACGACGATCTATCTGCATCCAAACTTTCCGCTGCTGGCGAAGAAGCTCGCGTCGAAGATGCCGAAAGGCCTCGACGTCACCTATTTCGTGAACGATGGCAGCGAGGCCAATGATCTCGCCGTCACGATGGCGCGGCTGTTCACGGGAAACACTGATGTCATCGCGCTCCGGAACGGCTATCACGGCGGATCACCGAGTGCGATGGGGCTGACTTCTCACAATACCTGGAAGTATCCGGTGCCGGGCGGAGTAGCCATTCACCACGCCGTCTCACCGCATCCATACCGCAGCCAATTCTCGGGCACGCCCGAGGAAATTGCGTCCAAGAGCGCCGAGGACATACTCGGCATCATTCGCTACTCGACGCCCGGAAGGATTGCGGCTTTTATCGCCGAGCCGATTCAGGGAGTCGGTGGCGCGACGTATGGGGCTCGGAATTATCTGAGCGAGGCGTACAAGATCACGCGCGATCACGGTGGCCTCTGCATCGCCGACGAAGTTCAGACTGGCTTCGGACGCACCGGCGACCACTACTGGGGATTCGAGAACTTCGACGTCATTCCTGATTTTGTCACGATGGCAAAGGGCATCGGCAACGGCGTGCCGCTCGGTGCTGTCACGACGCGAATGGAGATCGCCCAGGCGCTCACTCAGCGCATCCACTTCAATACATTCGGTGGAAATCCGGTCTGCATGGCTGCCGGGCTCGCCGTGATCAACGTCATTGACGAGGATGGGTTGCAGGAGAATTCACGAGTGGTCGGCAAGCGGCTCAAGGATGGCTTCAAGGCACTCGCGAAGCATCAGCAGCTGATCGGAGATGTTCGTGGTATGGGCCTCATGCTTGGCGTCGAGCTGGTGCGTGATCGAAAGACGAAAGAGCCAGCCAGGAAGGAAACGCTGGCGGTGCTCGAGGCGGCGCGGGAAATGGGCGTTCTCGTCGGGAAGGGTGGGATCGATGGCAACGTGCTCCGTATCAAGCCGCCGATGTGCATCACGGCCGAGGATGCGGACTTTACACTGGACGTGCTCGATCGAGCGCTGACGGCCGTTGCCAAGTAAAAAGCCCTCGGCACCCAAGAGGTCCTCAAACAATAGGAAGGCCTCGCCAACCAGGAATGCCTCACCAGGCAGCAAGGCTTTACCAGGCAAGAAGGCCTCAACAGGTAGTTTCTCGGCCCAGGATCGGAGCAAGAGATCGGTGGCATTCGATCAGATCATCAAGGGCGGCAATGTCGTTACGCCCGCGGGCACGTTCACGGGCGATATCGGAATAACGGGCGAGAAAATCACCGCTCTGGGCGTGAGTCTCGAAGGTGACAAATCCACGAAGGTGATCGACGCCAGTGGCCACCATGTGATTCCGGGCGTGCTCGATGTTCACGTGCACCTGGAGCTTCCGTTTTGCGGGACGGTGTCGGCGGACGATTACCGAACCGGTACTCGTGCCGGCGCGCGCGGCGGCGTCACGACTCTCATTGATTTCGCGATTCCTTACGCCGGCGAATCTCTCGCGCAGGCAGCAGACAACTGGATGAAGAAAGCCGAGGGCAAGTCGCTCATCGATTACACCTTCCACATCTGCATCACCCGCTGGAACGAGCACAAGGACCAGATCAAGGGGATGGTCGATCGCGGCTTCACCACCTTCAAGGAATTCATGATCTATGAATCCGAAGGCTGGCAGTCGGACGACAGAGCGATGTTCGGCACGCTCGAGAAGATGAAGGAATATGGAACGATGCTGCTGGTGCACGCCGAGTCAGCGCGGGTGCTCGACGAGCTGATCGCGCGGCATCATACGCCCGAAATGATGAAGAAGTACGGGGCGCGACTGCACCCGATGACGCGGCCGAATTTCATCGAGGCGGAGGCGATCCAGCGGGCAGTGCAGTGGTGCGAGGCTACGGGAGGACAGCTCTACATCGTCCACATGTCGACGGGCGAAGGCGCGGACATCATCCGGGCAGCGCAAGCGCGCGGCGTGCCGGTGCTGGCAGAGACGTGCGTGCAGTATCTCGTGCTCGACGATTCCGTATTCGACAGAGAGGACGGGCACCTGTACGCCTGTTGCCCACAATTGAAAAAGCCGAAGGATGTCGAGCGCCTGTGGAAGGGTCTCAAGACTGGTGAAGTCTCCGTCGTCTCCACCGACACCTGCACCTTCGACCGTGAGCAAAAGGCGATGTGGAACGGCGACTGGACCAAAATCCCGATGGGGATGCCGGGCCTCGAGACATTGATGCCGCTCACCTACACGGCCGGCGTCCTCGGCGGCAGGATCACGCTTGAAGAGATGTGCACCAAACTTTCGACGAACCCAGCGAAGATCATGGGACTGTACCCCCGCAAAGGCGCGATCCAGGTTGGCGCCGACGCGGACATCGCGATCATCCATCCGACGAAAATGGACAAGGTCGATCCCGAGACGATGGAGACGAACGCCGACTGGTCGCCCTATGAGGGATGGGATGTCGCCGGCTTTGCGCGCACGACGCTCTCGCGCGGCGATGTGATCGTCGATGATTACCGGGTCGTTGGAAAGGAAGGACGCGGCCAGTGGCTCCCACGTAAGACGGCCGGCCTGGCGTCGTGACGACGGTCGCGGCCGGCGCCGGCTACACGAGTGATACCACGCCCGTTGCCGACGACGTTCGGAACAGTCCGCTCTGGAATCCCGATCTCGCCCCGACGGATCCGTCGCGCCGAACATGGT
>DASWGL010000413.1:0-7802 GCA_036393735.1 Gemmatimonadaceae bacterium
GCCGAGTCTGTGCTCTGTCTGCGCGGTCTCGAGGTCAAGTGTGGCCGCGTTGATGGTGATATCGGAGAATCCCGTCACTGCCGCCGGAATGGTGAAGGTCCCGGTGTAATCATCCTGCTTATGGTTTCGGTACATGTACCAGCCGGAGACGGCAAGGTAGGAGTTCACCACGATGCGGGGCGCCGTCTCGAACTCGAATGTGGTACCAAGCTGCCGGTGCACTGTCTGCTTGCGGTAGAGCGGAGCGAGCTCCTCGTTGGGCAGGTCGATGATGCGCATCTCCTGGTCGTCCGAGAACGGCTTGTTGAAGCGCACGATGAACGACTCCCAGAAATGGCTTCCGACCAGGAGATCGCCGAACCACCTGCCTTCGACCGTCGTCGCCTTACGACCGGTACCAACGTCGATGAAGTTGTCGGGAGACTCGATCTGGCTGGTCGGGAGGCGGAATGTTACTCCGACGGCGGTGCGGAAGTTAAGGCCCGTTGGCGACATGCGGGCTTCGGTGCTCTGGCCGAAGGAATCGAACACCGAGAACTTGCCGCCGATGTCGATATCGCCCAGATGGGCCTTGGTGACGGACGACAGCGGGGCGGACACAATTCCGAACGCGGAATCGGTGAGAATCCGCTGCGCATCACGCACCGTGAGGCGGCCCTGGGAGGCAAATGGGCCATTGGTCGTGATCGGATTGCCCGCGCCGAGAAAGCTGCTGTAGAGCGCCTTGAAAGCCTGGACTCGGGCTTCGATCGCCAGCTGCGCGTCGGTTCCGACGATCGGAATGAAAGGCGAAGTCGTGTAGACTCCTCCAGTTGGGTTGAAGGGCCCACCAACGGGGCCGACCGTGCCGCCCGCGAACGCCCTCGAGTTGGCGATCAGAGCCTGCGCGTTTGCCTGGTTGGCGAGGAGCGCAGGACACGAGGGAGACGCGGCGGGGTTCGCCTGGCAAGCGGCGATCGAACCCTCGAGAGTATTGGCCGCGGTCGTGAACTGGGTGTACATCGTCGTGTTCTGAGTGGCGGCTACCGCGACGGCCAGGGCTGGATTGAAACCAAGATTTCCTTGCGTGCCGCTCGTGTTGACATTGAAGAAAGCCGAGGGCTGCGTATGGACGTACGGTATCTGAATGCCAACAGAGAAGCGTTTCGAGAGTCCAGCCTCGAATACGAACGGGAATGCAGCGACATGATCGCGGAGGTTCACCACGGTGTTGCCGAGCGTCGCATTCCAGTTTGGATTTCCGGTAAGCTGCTGGAGTCCAACTTGAAGGCGCGCGAGATTCGGGAACTGCTTGACACCAATCGTATCGAGCGTGAAATCGATACCGAGCGGCTCCAGCGCGCCGTCCGGACGGCCCGGCGTATCCTTGCCGTAGCGCTCGTTGAACCACGTCCACTGGCTGAGCGTCCGGAACCGGAACACGCCCCGGGGCAGAACCAAAGCGTCGTCACCAACGCCAAGCACGCGTTGAGCGCCCGCCGGATTGGCGAAAACCGCGACGAATGCCAGTGCTACGGTGGAAACGCAGACCAAAAAACGGCGCATAGATTCTCCGCACGGTGTTGGAAGAGGCATTGAGGGCGTTCGTCCGAGTCAGAGACGTCAGCCGCGGGGAGACGTTATCATTCCGTTTGAGGTTTTGTCAACTTGAAATTGGAGGCTCTCCAGAGAGACGCACGCTGCTTGTTGGCCTCGTTTTTCACCGGTAGCTTTGTCATTGTTCGCGGGAATAGCTCAGTTGGTAGAGCACAACCTTGCCAAGGTTGGGGTCGCGGGTTCGAGTCCCGTTTCCCGCTTCGTTTCTTTTGGTGTCAGTGTCGAATCGTCCGTCAAGCGGTCGGTGCCTGCTTGCGACCAGATGCATGACTGGCTCGTCGTTCTACGCTCGGGTGGCGAAATCGGTAGACGCGAGGGACTTAAAATCCCTTGGGACAAACTCCCATGCGGGTTCGATCCCCGCCCCGAGCATCGAGTAGGTTCCGCGCTCAGCGAGCACGAAGGGTCCAGGTTGAGCCCCATTTGTTTCGCTCATCGTTTTGCACAAGAGCCCAGATATCCGAGTGCAAGCGTAAGTCTGTCCCGTCTCGTGCGTTCCCGGAGAATCCGGAAATGCCGATTCACAATCCCTGATATTTCATGAGCGCAGCGACGGCGATGAAATTCACGCCGAGAAGAATTGGGCGCGTGCTGCTGATCGTGAATCCGGCGTCGCGTCGCGCGGCGCGCATGCGCCGCAAGGCGTTGAAGGCTTTTTCCGAGGCCGCAGTCGAGTGCGATGTCATGTCGACCGACGCGCCAGGTCACGCGGCGACGATCGCGAAGACGCACGCACACAAGTACGACGCCGTCTTCACTCTCGGGGGCGATGGAACCGTGATGGAAGTGCTCGGCGCCCTCGGGCACCACGGACCTCCAGTCGGGGTGTTGGCTGGAGGCACGGCGAATGTCGTCGCGCGAACGTTCAGGATTCCACTGAATCCCGCGCGCGCGGTGCCGATCCTTCTGAACGGCGATGAGGCGAGGATGGATCTCGGCCGACTCGGGGACGGCCGCCGGTTCGCCATTGGCGTCGGCGTTGGGCTCGACGCGACGATGATATCCGAGGCCCCGGCCCGCCTGAAGAAGCGCTTCGGGTTCATGGCCTACGTCATCGGCGGATACAAGGCCGTGCTTCGCAACCAGAAATTCAAATTGCGTCTGACGGTGGATGGGATCGTTTACGATCGCACCGCTTCGGCGGTTCTGGTTGCCAATCTCGGGGCGGTTCTCAACGATCTCGTCGCGTTCGGCGACGGGATCGTTTATGACGACGGACTCCTCAACGCGTGCGTCTTCTCGCCGGACAACCTGCCGGACGCTCTGAGAATTCTCTGGCGGATGATCAGAAAGGACTTCAGCCCCGATCCGTGCCTGTTCTACAAATCCGGGCGCGACTTCAAGGTCGAGACCATACCACACATGCCGGCCCAGGCCGACGGCGAGATGCTCGACGGCACTCCACTTTCCATCTCTGTCGATCCACTGGCCGGCAGCTTGCTCATTCCCAAGCGGATCTAGGACCGCACTCGGCGGCGCGAAAAACCGCAAGAGAAAGGAGTCATTTCGGGCACAAGTTTCGCTTGTCGAACTGGCTTATCGACACTCGACTTCGGAGGGACCATGGATAAGGGGCTCGTGTTCCTGAAAAGCCAGGTCAACAATGCCGTGACCCAGCACGCGACGTTCCTCGGTGCGCTGGAGGCGCACGCGGATCAGGCAGACGACCCGCGCTTCAGCGCGCTTTGCTCGCGTCACATTCCAAACATGCGCGAGCACCAGCGAATGCTCGAAGAATACCAGTCGCAGTTGGGAGGTGGGTCACGGATCGCGAAGACCGAGATCGGAATGACGGTAGCCGTGGTACGCGATCTCGCTGACACCGCGCGCGAGAGCGATTACGTCCGCCTCGTCGGCGACATCGTGATGGCCCGGCAATCCGAGGACGCTTTCAAGACTTTTCGCGAAGCCGGCAAAATGATGGGCAACCGGACTCTTCAGGAGATCGGAGACATTGGCGAGCGCCACCACGATACCTACGTGAAGGAAGCGAACCGGCTGGTCCAGCACATGTTCGTGGAGCGCGTCCAGGGCATCGACGACATCGAAGGTATCACGCGGCAATCGGCGTTCACACGCCTCGACGCAACTACCTGAGCGCTTACGCCTCGCCGGCGTCGCGGGAATTCAGGCTCGCATCGTCCTGACACTACCCTCGCGCCGCGCTAACTTCCGCGCATGACCGATGTCGTGTCGCTCGCCGCCGAGCTCGTGGCCATAGAATCGACGACTGGATCCGAGGGGACCGTCGTCGACTACGTGTCGCGCTGGCTGGTGGCGCGCGGATGGAACGTAACCCTTCAGGAAGTGACTCGCGGACGCGCGAACATCTGGGCCTCGAAATCCGGGGGCGACGGCGGCGTCACCTTCTCGACGCATCTCGACACGGTTCCGCCATTCGTCCCGCCGCGGTTGGAAGGGACGCGTCTCTTCGGGCGTGGCTCATCCGACGCGAAGGGACTCGCCGCCGCGATGATGATAGCGGCGGATCGCCTCGTCAGCGGCGGCGAGAAGCGCGTCGGAGTGCTCTTCGTTGTCGGTGAGGAAAAGGGCTCCGACGGCGCCCGCGCCGCGAACAATCTGCGCACGAATAGCCGCTTCCTCATCAATGGCGAGCCGACGGAGAGCAAATTAGCGAGCGGTGCCAAGGGCTCTCTCCGGGCGACGATCCGTACGCGCGGCCGAGAGGCACACTCCGCGTATCCACATCTCGGGCGGTCGGCGATCGAGCCGTTGCTAGAGCTATTGCCGACGCTGCGGAAACTGCCGCTTCCCAGGGATTCAGTGCTGGGTGAAACCACCGTCAACATCGGAACGATCAAGGGAGGCACCGAGGCCAACGTCATTCCGGCCCATGCGGAGTCGGAGATCATGTTCCGGCTCGTGAGCGACGTTGAGCCGATCAAGCAGATGGTGCTGGATTGGGCCAATGGGCACGCCGATGTGGAGTTCGGCTCTTACATCCCGGCCCAGCGATTCGCGACGGTGCCTGGGTTCGAGACTGGGCCGGTCGCGTATACGTCGGACATTCCGCTGCTCTCGAACTGGGGCGAGCCGCTGTTGTTCGGGCCCGGCTCGATTCACGTGGCGCACACTCCGGATGAGTACATCGATGTCGAAGAGCTGAGGGCCAGCGTCGACACGTACGAAAAAATCGCCCAAACACTTCTGGCCAGATGACGACTCGACCGATTCCAGGAAAGCGCAAGAACAAGTGGCCCGTAGCTGTACTTGGCGCCACTGGCGCGGTGGGGCAGATGTTCGTGCGCCTGCTCGCCGACCATCCGTGGTTCGAGATAGTCGAACTCGCGGCGTCGGAACGGTCCGCGGGGAAGAAGTACGGCGAGGCGACGCGATGGCTGGAAGGTCCGCCTCCGCCGCAGGCGCTCCAGACGCGCCGCGTGATCGCGTGTGATCCCGGAATCGTGAGCGCTCCTATTGTATTCTCGGCGCTCGACGCCGCGGTGGCAGGCGAGGTGGAGCTGGCCTTCGCCAAGGCCGGAAAGTTCGTGCTCAGCAACGCCAAGAATTTTCGCATGGAGCCGGATGTGCCGCTCGTGATTCCGGAAGTGAACGGCGACCACCTTGCCCTCATCGATTGCCAGCGGGAACGCCGCGGCTGGAGTGGCGCCATTGTGACGAACGCGAACTGTTCGGCCACGGTGGCCACCGTCGCACTCGCGCCTCTGCATCAGAAATTCGGGATCAAGCAGCTTTTTCTTTCGACGATGCAGGCCGTGTCGGGGGCCGGTTATCCTGGCGTGCCTTCGCTCGACATACTCGGCAACGTCATTCCCTACATCGCCGACGAGGAGCCCAAGCTAGAGCGCGAGATGCTGAAGCTGCTTGGCAGGTACGAGGATGGCGAGGTGACGAGCGCGACGTTCAAGGTGAGCGCACACACGAACCGCGTTCCCGTAGAACACGGCCACACGATTTGCATGACGATCGGCTTCGAAGAGACGCCCACGCCCGAATCGGCGATCGAAACAATGCGGTCGTGGCAGGGGTTGGCGTCGACAAGCGGACTCCCAACGCGGCCGGAGCACCCTCTCGTGGTGACCGATGCTCCCGATCGTCCGCAGCCGAAGCGCGATGTCAACGCCGGCGATGGAATGACGGTGACGGTGGGCCGCGTGCGTCGCGACGCGGTGCTCGATCTGCGCATGGTCGCTCTCGGGCACAATACCGTTCGTGGTGCGGCGGGCGGGTCCGTGCTGAATGCGGAGCTGCTCGCCTCCAACGGCGCTCTCGACTCCGCGTGATCGTCGTAAAGTTTGGCGGGACATCGGTCGGCGATGCGGAGGCGATCGAGCGCACCGCCGAAATCGTCAAAGGCCGTCTCGGGCGGCAACCCGCGGTAATCGTGTCGGCTCTTGGCGGGGCGACGAATTCGCTGCTGGCGATCGGAGAGCAGTCGGCAAAAGGGCATCTCATCGGAGCGTTGCGCGGAGTCGAGACACTCAGGGACCGCCATTTTCAGCAGTGCGAAAACCTGCTTGGCACCTCGTCCGAAGCCGCCGAAGTGGCGGCTGAAATGAGCGCCACGTTCGACGAGCTGGCGAGCCTGGCCGAGGCGCTCTCAGTGCTGGGTCACGCGACTCCGCGCAGCTTCGACGCGATCGCGGCCTTCGGAGAGCAGCTTTCTTCGCACCTCGTCGCCGCGTTCTTCAAGCTGCGCGGGATTCCCGCTGAGCATCTCGACGCCCGGGACATCTTCGCGACCGACGACAATTTCATGGCGGCCGAGCCCCAGACCGATGCGATTGCCGAAGCCGCGAGGGATCTGGTGCAGCCTCTGATCCGGGAAGGAAAGGTGCCGGTGATGGGAGGGTTCATCGGCCGCACAGCCCGCGGAATCACGACCACGCTCGGGCGCGGAGGATCGGACTACAGTGCGTCGCTCCTCGGCGCCGCGCTCCACGCCGAGGCGATCGAGATCTGGACCGACGTCGATGGGATGCTCACCGCGGACCCCCGGGTGGTCAAAGGATCCCGGCTGATCGAACAGATTCGGTTCGACGAGGCGTCGGAGCTCGCGACGTTCGGCGCGAAGGTCCTGCACCCGAACACCATTGCGCCCGCCGTCCGCCTCGGCATTCCCGTCTACATCTACAACTCGCGCAAGCCGAACGGAAAAGGAACACGGATCACCTTCGACGCTCCCCGGCGCGCCGTGAGCGCGATCGCGGGCAAGGGTGGCATCACGGTGGTGAAGGTCGGCGCGGCCAAGATGCTGTTCGCGCGCGGATTTCTCCGGCGGGTGTTCGAGATCTTCGAAAAGAATGGGATTTCGGTCGATGTTGTTGCGACATCGGAGGTGTCGGTATCGGTAACTGTCGACGAGCCGTCGGGATTGGAATCGCTGGTGGTTGAGCTTTCGCAGCTTGGCGACGTATCGGTCGAGCGTGACCGCGCCATCGTCGCCGTTGTTGGCTCGGCTATCAGCGAGGACACCGCATCGATGGGCCGGGCCATCGGTGCTCTCGACGGAATCAAGGTGCACATGATGTCGCTCAGTGCGACCGGAATAAATCTCACGATGATCGTGGACGGAGATCAATTGAATCCGGTGATGGAGCGTCTGCACGATGCGTTCTTCACGCGAGGGGGCAAATGAGCGCTCACAACGTTGCGGTCATCGGCGACGGCAAAATGGGCCAGGCTGTCAGGCAGCTGGCAGTGGCGAAGGGCTGGAAGGTCACCGCCATCATCGGGGAGCGGGAAAGCGCCGGCGGCAAGGGAATAAACGCGCGGTCGCTTGGAGAACCGGGGGTCGCGGTGGAATTCACGCAGCCGGACGCGGCGGTTGCAAACGTGACGGCCTGCCTCCGTGCCGGCGTGCCGGTCGTCGTCGGGACGACGGGCTGGTACGACGCGCTGCCGGAAGTTACGCGCGTCGCGAAAGAGACCGGCACGTCGCTTCTCTGGTCTCCAAATTTTTCACTTGGAGTCAACGTCCTGATCGAGCTCGCCCGTTATGCGGGCACCCTGATGCGGACCCTCGAGGATTTCGATGCGCACATCGTCGAAACCCACCACGCCATGAAAAAGGACGCGCCCTCCGGCACGGCGATCGCTATCGCCAAGGCAGCGAGCGATGCGCTTGAGCGGCCGATTCCTTCGACCAGCGTCAGGACGGGGTCGGTCCCCGGAACGCATGAGCTGATTTTCGACGCGGCATTCGAGCAGCTGTCCCTCACGCA
>DASWGL010000414.1:0-4006 GCA_036393735.1 Gemmatimonadaceae bacterium
CTGCGCGAGCCGCAAGCAGCCGCGATTCCTCTCATGAGAGAGCGCGGAGCGATCGGAGAAAACACCGGCGGGACCCAGCGCCAGCTCACGGGATGTAGCGCACGATCGCTGGACCGAACGCCGTCGCAATCGAGGCCGGAAGCCGCCGCCAGATCCGCGGCCCGAATCGGAAGGCACCATCGTGCGGCGAAGGGGTCGAGGCACCGGACGTTGCACCCAGTCCGTACCACCAGAGCGGCTCCTCGTGTCCGCCCCACTGCATCTTGAATCGGTACGGACCGGCTCCAGGTGTACATCTTCCGAAGTTGAAGCGTTTCGCACCGTCTGCGATCGCGCGCTCCATGCACGCCCAATAGAGCAACATGTTGGGCGCCTCTCTGTTGTAAGCACGGAGAGAGCTGGCCCACGTCATCTCGAATTCGTCGCCGAAACGAAAACCACATCCACCGGCGACCGGCTTACCGGCGAGATAGGCGCACGCGAACCAGCAATCCTGCGGGAACTGTTCCGCGATTGCGCGAAAAAGTGCGAGTGGTTGAGTCGGCGTTCCCAGATCGCGCATGTGTCGAGCGAATACCGAGAAAAACGGCGCGACCTGCTGCGTGCCGAATTCCACCGTCACGCCCTCCTTTTGCGGCCGGCGAATCTGGGCGCGCAGCTTCGAATCGAATCGTTGGAAGAGAACGTCAGCCTGGTCCGGCAGATCGAGCACAACAGTGATTTTGCGATGGGAAACGCCAAGTGAAATGTCGAGTGGCACGCGGCTGCGAAGCTCGAGCAGTCTCACTCCTCCACTTCGTGCGATCGCAATGGCCTCACTAACCAATGATTGAATGCCGGCATCAGTTCCGAGCGGACCCCCGTAATTGAGGAAGGGCATCGAAACGAGATAATGCCCGAACACAACGCTGCGCACCCGTACGAGCGGCAGGATTCCGATAAGACTCCCGTCGTAATCGCGGGCAGAGAGATACAGGCATTCGTGGCCGAAGACCGTTTCAATCAGCGTTCGCCACTGGAACCGGTGAAAGTGCGTGTAGCCGCTCTGGGAAACGGCAAAGCCATCCCATTCTTCTGGTGTGCCCGAGAATCGTTCGACACGAATCATCAGGCGGCGCCTTTCGCCGGATTGGCAGCTGCTTGTCCTTCCATCCGCGGCAGATACGAAGCGATGCTGCCGAACGAAAACTCCTGGAGCAGAAGCTCGATACGCTCGAGCGCACCTCTAAGCCCGCGATAGTGTCGTATCCGGTTCAGATGTGACACATCTAATCTCGGCTGTTCCGAGTCGATTTCCCACGGGTGGATGTAAAAAGTTGCTGATTCGCCACGCTCGCTCGCTTCGCGAAATGCGCGACGGGTTACCGCGAGCGGAAAGTGGCGAAGATATCCTCCCCCCGCCGCCGGAATCGGAAAGTTGAAAAGCCTTGTTGTAGCGAGGGGAAACTCGGCAAGTACGCCACAGGGCCGATGGATAATGTGTGGCGCGCGCGGAGCGGAGGGATACCCATATCCCCGACGACGAATCGGAAATAGGCTCGAGTCGTAGCGGTATTCTTCCTCGATGAGCACGTCGAACGCCCACTCACAGCCGGGGATAATGGAGAAGCTGGGAGCGCGATAGCCAAGCACGGCTTGGCCGATCAGATCCTCCAACGCTCGCTTTGAGGAATGCAGATCTTCGCGAAAGGATTCGGGAGTGAGCGAGGTTACGCGCTCGTGTCGGAAACCATGCGAGGCTATTTCGTGACCTTCTCCGGCAATTGCTCGCACGACTTCCGGCCGGTGAGCGGCCAGCCAACCAAGAACGAAGAATGTGCCCCGAACGCCGTGCCGATCGAGGCAGGCGAGTAGCGTGTCGATGCTATGCGCAACGCGACTCGGACGGGAAAGCCACTCGACCGGTGAGACGACCGACTCGAGCGCTTTGACCTGGAAGTATTCCTCGACGTCGACCGTGAAGAAATGCGTCGTCGCGGAATGTAAAGGTGGCATGTCGAGGCAAGAGGAGGCAGAGACAGAACAACTCTATGCGGAACGGTTCGCACTTCAAATGCCAGATACGGATCTTCACCGACTCGTCAGCGATGCGATGCTATCTTCTTCCGGCGCAATGCGATAGCGCGAGTGCAGCGCGAGCTGACTTTGCCCCGAAGGGTCGACGACGAACTTGACTGTTGCTTCGGCGCCACAGCCTTTAAGCCGGCAGGATGCCGACCACTGGTCGTGAAAGTGCGGTCGCGAGATGACATGGTCTGCCATATCTTCGTGCCTATACGGTACGAATCGCGTGCTGTGCATCCAACCCTCGGCAGTATTGAGCTTGACTGTGGCAGCTAGTCGCGTATCGCTTTCGCCCGAGGCCCGGCTCCTGTTGCTGACAGCGGCTGTTTCGCCCAGCGATGCCGCATTGCGCCAAGCGTTGAGCGCGGGGATCGACTGGGAGGAACTGGGCGCCCTGGCCCGCTACGAGAAGGCCACGCCCGTTTTGTTGCGACTGCTTGGTCGCGTCGGCGCTGACGCCAACAACCCCGGATACCAGGAGTTGCGGCAGCTCGCGACGATTTCGGTGATGCAGATGTTGCAGCTCGAGCAACTGCTACATCAGAGCATAGACATCCTCGCCCAACAAGAGATCGAAGCAATGCTGCTCAAGGGCGCCGGGCTCGCGTACACCGTATACTCCTCGTTCGCTGACAGGCCGATGGGGGATCTCGACCTGCTCGTCCAGCCGCAGCACGCTGAGCGCGCCTGGTCGCTGCTCCAGAGGCGCGGCTGGGCATCGCCGGAAGCGCAGGCTGGATCCGAGCGATATGCGGACCACCAGCACCTTCCACGACTTTTGCAGGGGCGCGGCGCGTTCGGGTTGGAGATACACGACAATCTCCTTCCCGGAGAGCACCCGTTTCGGTTTTCGACCGACATGTTTTGGGCGCGCGCGCAGCGAGTGACCGCAAACGACCGAGTTTTCACGATTCCCCATCCGATGCATCAGCTCTGGCACGTGTGTGTCCACTTCGCCTGGTCGCACGCGATGCAGTGGGGAAGCTGGCGCACACTTCGCGACAGCGCGGCGATCATCCAACTCGGCGGATTTGACTGGACGGAATTTGTCGGTTTTGCGCAGGAGACACGAGCCGCAACTTGTTGCTTCTGGACGTTGCGACTGACGCGGCGCGTGACGGGGGCAGTCGTGCCTGATTACGTACTTGCGTCGTTGCGGCCACCGTATCCGGAGTTTATAATCGAGCGGCTGGAACGGCACTTCGTCTCAAATCTCTTTCCATCCGAGGATCGTTGCCCTTCGGTGTGGCTCACCCGCTGGCTGTGGGAGGCGGGTATCTCGCCCCGTTGGAGCGGTCACGGTGCAGGGCGCCCGTGGAAGGTATCCGACCGATGGATGGCGGGTTACGAGCCGCCCGAGTCGGAGCAGACGTATCGCCACGCTGTCACCGGCTGGTTCCGAAAGATCGGAGCCGGAGTCGCGTACCTGCGACGGCTTAGCCGCTTCTCCCTACCAGTCAACTCAGTAAACGTCAGGACGTCAGAATGACCGCACCCAGCGACAACCGCGACATCTCCACGACCTCCATCGTCGTTGCAACCAGGGACCAAGTGTCTTCCGATCTCGCAGGCGAAACCGTTCTTCTCAGCATGCAGAGCGCCATGTACTATGGCCTCGACCAGGTTGGGTCGCGCATCTGGGAATTGGTGCGTGAGCCAATTCGGGTGTCAGATCTCCGTGACGCGATCACGCGCGAGTACGACGTCGAGCCCGAGCGCTGCGAGGCAGATGTCCTTGGATTCCTCCGCGAGCTCGCTGTCAAGGGATTGATAGAGGTCAGAGATGGAAGCTAGTCCGCTGCATAAGTTCTTGCGTCTGCCGGCTGCGGACCGTTCGCTGCTAGTGCGCTCCGTGATGTTGGTGGGCGCCGCGAGGTTGGCGCTCTGGGCGCTACCGTTCAACACCGTCCGGCGATTGTTCGCGCGACGCGCTCGCCAGTCA
>DASWGL010000415.1:0-7224 GCA_036393735.1 Gemmatimonadaceae bacterium
AGTCCTTCGCATTCAAATACACGAGCCACGCCAGATTCAATAGCGCTGGATCGCCGGGGTTGTTCTGAAGAAGGTCACGCATGAGCGGAATTGCCTGCTGCCCATGACCCATCTTGGCGAACTCTGCAACGACATCCTGAATGAGCCGGATGTTCGTCGGATCGGCCGCAGCCAAGGCACCGAGCACATCCAGAAGCTTTGTCGTGTCGTTCTTCGCCCGGTAGGTCTCGGCCAGCATTCTAAGCGCCGGCGTATTACGTGGGTCGCTGGTGCGAATCCGCTCACCCACCGCTATAACCGAGTCCGGCATCTTGAGTGCGTTATATGCCTCGACAAGACAGGCTCCGACGATGTTCGCGTTCGGATAGCCGGCCAGCCCCTTACGCGCCGCCGCCACCGCTTCCTGATACTTCCCTTGCGCGACGTCGTTGTGGCAGGTCTCCTCGGCAGGCAGCTGACGGCGCGCATCCTGGATCGCACGCGCCACCTGGCCGGCCGCATCGTCGAGCTTTGAACTCTGGGCGACGGGCAGAGCCTGACCCTTGGCCATGTCACGGGAGATGATGAGCCGCGAGTCGATCTTGTATCCCGTAGGCGTCTTGGCGACGGTGCCCTCGAGGTATTGCGGAGCACGAACGAGGGTCGCCAGCGCTTTCGCGTCGCCAGGAGCCAGAGCTTCGGTCGTCGAGTATCCCGAGGACAGCAGGCTATTGTTGATGTCGGCCTTGGGAACAACGACCAGGTCGCGAATGTTGGTCTGTTTCGACAACTGGTTGCGGATGGCTTCCGCAGCCTGAACTCCGAGCTCCTTGTCCGGGCTCTGGAGCGTTGGAATCATGACTCGTTCGCCAGTTTTCGTGCTTTGGGCAAGCACAGGCGAAGCCGCGATTGCCACAAGCGCTGTGAGAACGAGGCCCGAATTACGTAAACGTGCCTTCAATGGTTTAACCTCCAAGACGGTAAACATTCTTACCCCACCTCCCAATCCGCGGGTCCCTTGAATCCTTAAGTGGGCGAGGAGGGACTCGAACCCCCGACATCCTGCGTGTAAGGCAGGCGCTCTAACCAACTGAGCTACTCGCCCGGTGCAGAAACCGAGCCCGTCCCCTCATCGCAGAATGGCGAGCGGTACTAGCACGCAGTACCCGATAACGAGCAGAATCGGGGCGAGCGTTTCACCCCCACGCGCGAGGTCGGCGAAGCCGGCGAGCAACACTAGTGTAGCGACTGTCCAATACACCCATGAGCGGCGAGGACCAGAATCACGCCCCGCTCGGGGGCCGCTGGCAAGATCGGTTTTGGCCATAAGCGACGTAGTGTAGGGTGGGACGAAATGCGTGTCAACCCAAATCCAACGGGAGGCCGCCTCTAATGAGTGCTACTTCGCGGTCCGCCGCCCGTTCGAATAGTGGAGCTCGACCCAGTCGCGGTAGCTCCCGTCCATGACGGAGCGCCACCACTGCTCGTTGGCGATAAACCATTTGATTGTCTTGAGCAGTCCCGTATCGAACGATTCTGACGGACCGTAACCGGTCTCCAAAGTCGCCTTCATCGCGTCGATCGCGTAGCGGCGGTCGTGTCCCGGGCGATCCTTCACGAACGTGATCAGCTCAGCGGTGTCGCCGCCAAGCGCAGCCGGACACTTGGGAAACCGCTCGCGAACCTTCTCGTCTGCGCCGAAGATCTTGTTGATGTTCGCACAGATCGCCTTCACCACGTCGAGATTCTTGCGCTCAGCATTGCCGCCGAGGTTGTACGTCTCACCGACCCTGCCCTTCTCCAACACCCGCTCGATACCGCGGCAGTGATCGCGAACATAGAGCCAGTCACGCACCTGAAGGCCATCCCCATATACCGGCACCGGTTTTCCGTCCAGCGCGTTCACAATCGCGAGCGGAATGAGCTTTTCCGGAAAATGGTACGGCCCGTAGTTGTTGGAGCAGTTCGTCGTCGTGACAGGCAGGCCGTAGGTGTGGTGATACGCGCGGACGAGGTGATCCGAGCCGGCCTTGCTCGCCGCATACGGAGAATTCGGCGAATAAGCCGTATCCTCGGTGAACGGAGCGGCCGTTGGACCCAGGCTGCCATACACTTCGTCGGTCGAGATGTGGTGAAACCGCCGGGCTCCGCCCGACCAGTCCTCGGTCCAGGCTGCTCGCGCTGCCTTCAGCAGCTCGTGTGTGCCCCTGACATTCGTGTCGATGAATGGGTCCGGGCCATGGATTGATCGATCGACGTGTGATTCCGCCGCGAAATGGACGATCGTATCGATGCCCTCGCGCTTGATCACGTCGTGCATCATCGCGCCGTCGCGTATATCGCCCTTGATGAACGTGAAGCGCTCGTTGTTCGCCAGGGGCTCGAGATTCGCCAGATTGCCGGCGTATGTCAGTGCGTCGAGTCCCACGATTACGTCGCCTCGATGTTGCTCGGCCCAGAAATGGACGAAGTTGGTGCCGATGAATCCGGCGGCACCCGTTACCAGCATCCTACGCATCGTGATCCCTTTCCTCGTTCATTGGGTCCTGTAAGTGGTTAGTGGTCGAAGATCGAATGCCTCGCGCGGCGTTTCGCGAGTGATCGAGGGATGGCAAAGCGAACGATACCCGTCGATTACTCATCCGCCAATGCCTCTGGCGACGTCAGCGCACATATCCCTGATCAATGGCGCGATATCGTTCACGGTCGCGATCCGATCAGCTCCCGCCGCAGCAAGCGCGGCCTGCGGCATTCCATAGATGATCGAGCTTTCGCGATCCTGAACTATTCCTTTGCCTCCGGCGACTCGGATCCGTCGAAGCCCTTCGGCGCCATCGCGGCCCATTCCGGTGAGCACGACTCCAATCACGGAGCTTCCGAAAGTTTCAGCCACGGAAAAAAAGAGAGGATCGGCAGCTGGCCTCACGCCCCACATCGTTGGAGATGTGTCGAGTCGAATCGACGCATTCCCCGGCTCGCCGTTGATGGTCATATGATACCCACCAGGAGCGAGGTAGACGCGATTCTCCCGCAGGAGCTTACCATCCATTGCCTCCCCGACCCAAAGCACGCTCATCGTGTCGAGCCGCTCGGCGAGGAGCTTCGTGAATTCTCCTGGCATGTGCTGAACGATGACAACAGCCGCGCCGAGGCCTTCGGGAAGGCTCGGTATGATCTCGGCCAAAGCCCGGGGTCCGCCCGTCGAAGAAGCGATCGCGACAACTTTCGTTGCCGCGTCGGGCGATTTCTTCGGCGCCGCCTCGCCGAGGACCGCCGACTCGCCAGGCGCGGGTGTCCGCACGCCGCCCATGTTCATCGCGCGAGCTGCCTCAAGCGCGGACTTCAGCTGCTCCCGGACGGTCGACAGGTCGATGCTGACGGGCCCGGATGGTTTTCTCACGAACTCGAGGGCGCCCCGCTCCAGCGCGCGCAGCGTCATCTCGTTTCCAAGCTCCGATCCGGCCGCGCTCAACATCACCACCGGTCGTGGCATCTCGGCCATGATCTGCTCGAGCGCTTGTAACCCGTTCAGACGCGGCATCTCGATGTCGAGAGTCACGATATCGGGCTTGAGAGCCCGGATCTTCTGCAACGCCTCGATTCCGTCGCCGGCCGTGCCGATAACGCGGAACGGTCCGCTCGACTCGACCATCTCCGCGATCAGCTTGCGCATGAACGCGCTGTCATCAACGACCAGTACGGTCGCAGTCTTTTCGGTCATCTCGGTCACGACAATCGGACTAGATCTTCCGGAAGATGCGTTCGCGCGCATTCACGGGCGAAAAGAGAGATCGGGCGTCACCGAGGAGGCTTTCGACCTTTCCGAGAACGAGAAACCCGCCCGGTGCGAGCGCGCGATGAAATGCCGAGAACAGCGCGTCCTGTGCCGCGCGCTCGAAGTAGATGATCACGTTGCGACAGAGGATGAGATGCGCGTCCTCGGGTCGCGGCTCATAGGCGAGCAGATCGTTGCACTCGAAGCTCACCAGCCGCCTGACCTCTGGTAGCATCGTGTGAAGTCCGGCAACCTCCGGGAAATAGTGGGCGCGCAACGCCGGGGGCGTATCACCAAGAGCCGAGTCGGGGTAGCGGGCGCGCTCCGCATCGGCGAGACACTCGGCATCGATGTCAGTGCCAACGATCTTGATGGCATCGAGCCGCGCGCCTTCGCGCTGCTCGGTGGCGTGCTTGTGCATCAAGATGCCGATCGAATAGGGCTCTTCGCCCGACGAGCATCCCGCGCTCCAGACGCGCGTCTCTCGCTCGCCGCGCTCCCAGAGCGCTGGAATGATTTTGTCCTTGATCATGGAATACGTTTCCCAGTTCCGAAAAAACTTCGTCACGTTGACGGTCAGCGATCGAATCAGGCGATCGTATTCACGCGGATCCGTGTCCAGCGCCGTCGCGTACTCGCCGGCAGTCATGGTATGCTTGGCGCGCATGCGCACGGCGATACGCCGCCGCAGGCACTTGTCCTTGTAGCTGGCACACCGGAACCCTCGATCGCGCGTGATCTTCTCGATCAGCGCCTGGAAACCGGCGTCGTCTCCATGGATCAGCGCCGCGTGTCCCGTCAGGATCGACCCGACGCCTGCGTCGCGTTTCGATCCGTGCGTGAGATTCCTTCGAGCGCCGCCGAGAGATTGCGTCTGAGCTGCGGAAGCTCCGGTGCCAGCGCGACTCCCTTTTCGGCGACCTCCCGCGCGCGCTCGTAATCCTCTCGCTTGAGATGGGCGACGGCGAGATTGTTCAGCAACACAGCCGATTCGGGATGCGTCTCGGCTGCGGCAGTAAGCAGCAGCATCTCGCGGTCCGGGTCGTCAGTCGTCGCGGCCACCTGTGCCGCGTAGTGGAACCAGACCGCGGGGGGCGGATTCGACGTCCAGAGGCTGCGCGATTCACTGAGGCGAACCTTGGCGGCCTGATAATCTCCGAGACGCATTGCGATGATCGCCGCCTCTAACTGGATGAGCGGATCCGTGCTTCCTCCGGCGCCGAGCGCACGCTCGATCACCATTCTGGCTTTCTCGAGCTGGCCGAGCTGTTCGTACGCAAGCGCAAGATTATGGAGGAGAGCTGTCTTGCTCGGAGCATTGGGCGCAGCGGTCATGAAAGCGTTCACTGCCCCGGACCATTCCTTCTGACGGAGGGCGATGAGTCCGACGTGGAACGATGCCACCGGATCGGCGGCTTCCTCGACGAGCGCGCGGAATTCACGCAGCGCCTCGTCGTGCATCCCTGCCCTGTACAACGCGCTCGCGAGCTCACGCCGCTCGAGAGGACTCGCATTTCTGGGAAGGGTCGGCGTGGTTCTCTTCCGTCCGACCGGCAGGAGGAAAGAGGCATTCAGCAATCCATACAGCGCCTTTCCGACCTCGAACTCTCCCAGGCCCGAATCGCGGATCAGTCCATTGATGTCGCGGTGACCGTCGATCAATGGAAGCATGGCCTCCTGCTCGGGAGAGAGAGGATCCCGGTTCATCATCAGCCGCGGACGGTCGAGGCTGAACACGACGTCGAAGCTCGGGATTTTCTTCTCGATGAGCGACCACTCGTCGACCCTCCGCGCGCCCTCAAGCAGCAGCGACTGCGGATCGACCGACACGCGCTCGGCGCCATCTTCAGGCTCCACGCCAGGCTCGAAGTTGAAGGTGCCGCTCGTCCAAGTGAACAGCGTGTAAACCGAGTTCTCCGTATCGAGCGGCCGGTTCACGATCGCGGCGTGGCAGATGCGCCCGCTGTCGAAGTAGATGGAGCCGAAGCTGTCGTGGAAGGAGAGACCCAGACATCCCGTCTTCTTTCCCATCGAGAGCAGCTGCAGGACGTCGGGAAGACTCGCTTCCTTGAGGCTACCTTTGATAGCCATTAGCGCATCTCCTCGATCATCCGGTCGGCGATGTTTGGCCACTCGACGATCAGCCCCGCGTCGGGCACCGCGGGAGTTTTCTTCCTCTCTACCGGGGGCGCCTTCGGCTTGGTGTCGAGCGATTCCACACGCTGCGCGATCTCCTGGCTGATGTCCGCCATGAAGTCGGCGAATTCACCGCCCTCCTCCTCCTCGGGTTCCCCTTTCCTCTTCGAGTCTTTCGCCACGACTCAGGATTCCTTGACCGCGGGAGCGCTGAGACGCGACAGCACCAGCGATGCGATGCTGCGGAGCGTCTCGAACACACCGCCGCCATTGATCGCTGTCGCCGAGAAGTACGGCACGTCTCGAAAGTTCAGCATTTCGTCCAGCTCCTCGATCGAGCTGATCTCACCAGGCGGCAGATCGCGCTTGTTGTACTGCATCACGAGCGGGAGAGTGCGTGGATCGAGGCCCTCGTCGGCCAGATTCGCGTGCAGATCCTGCAGGCTCTCGATGTTCTCGGCGAGCTGGCGCGACTGGCTGTCGGCAACGAACACCACTCCATCCACACCCTGGAGCACGAGCTTGCGCGTGGCGGCGTAGTAGACCTGACCCGGAACCGTGTACAGCTGAAACCGCGTCGCAAATCCGGAGATCGTGCCGAGATCGAGAGGAAGAAAATCGAAGAACAGGGTGCGATCGGTCTCCGTGGCGAGTGAGACCATCTTCCCCTTCCTCTCTTCAGGCAGCTGCGAATAGACGTGCTGGAGGTTTGTCGTTTTTCCAGACCTGCCCGGGCCGTAGTACACGATCTTGCACGTGATTTCGCGCGTGCCGTAGTTGACGACTGACACTCTACCGCTTTCCTATCGGACCGAAGAGCGCTTCGAGGCTGCGATTGAGCTCGCCTTCAAAGTCGCCAGACGGCCCCTTGCCGGTCGCCTGCTTGTCCGGCCGCAGCTGCTCCAGCGCCTTCTGAAACTCCGCGAAATAAATCTCCACCACGCCGAGCGAGCTCTCGCGGTCGAAGACGCCCACGAACAGGAATTCCTGCGCGCCGGCGGAGGCGCGAGCCATGAATACCTGTCTCTCGGATCCGGTGTGGTGCATCTCGTAGAAAGGCTTGCCATCGAGCTGCCGTCCCAGCTCGCGCGCCGACGCGTTGATCGCGGACGTGAGGGCGCAGATCGACATCACGTCGGCCGCGTTGGAGAAGCCGAACTGTCCGACCGCGCGACCCGTCGGGTAGAGTAGAACACCGGAGATGAGGCGCGCGTCGTCTTTCAGTCGCGTGAGCGGAGCAGCGACCCAGCCCTCTGCTACAGTCGGATCGCTCATGGTTTATCTCTGGCTGCGTTCATCATTTCGAGTCTCACGCGTCCCAGGTTGGCGTCAGG
>DASWGL010000416.1:0-2673 GCA_036393735.1 Gemmatimonadaceae bacterium
ATTGCCCACGAGGTTGGTCCACGATAAGAGGCCCCTCAGGAGGAGGTCAGCGATGAACAAGATGGAAGCGAAACTTCCGAAACCGTCGAAGATCAATCGCAAGCTGACGCTGTCGAAGGAAAGCGTCGCCCGGCTTACCGATGAATTGGCCCCGAAGGCCGAGGCCAGGTGCACGTACTTCCACACGGGGTGCCTACCGTACACCTGCTGAATCAGCCTGCCGCCCTCGTTCGCAGTTTCTTCAGTTTGCTGGCATTTCTGCCCGGCCGGATGAGCGGGCGATTGGTCTTTACTTTCACTCGCTTACCGTAAAACGACAGCGCGGCACTGGGCCGATGAAGAGAATCGAAGAACCGCCATACGGACTGAAGTGGCGAGAGGGGCTTCGGCGAGAAGCTCCAGGTGCGTAGATGCCCGAGCAGCCGTTGGGGCAATAGCTGCCCGTCCATCACCTTCCAGAGATCGGTCGCCCAGCACTCGAGCCCGGCGACGTAGGTTTCGATCGGCGCGGCGCATGGCACCCGCGTGAAGCGGCTCGCGTTCGGCTCGTACTCGCAAACATACGCGCTGTCCTTGTCGTCACACCTTAGAACGAGCGCGAACGCTGCCTTGCGTCCGCTGAGATCGCGGTTGTCGAGCGCATGCAACGTGCGGAAGAGGGTTCTGCCGTAGAGGAACGACGCCAGCTTGTCGATCTCCCGAAACAGACCCGACCATTCGTCCTCTGCTAGCTTGTACTGGCCGCAAGCGGGATTGAACTCCTCGATCACTGCCAACGGCTTGCGCGGTTGTCGGTTCGGCCACTGCGCTCGTGCGAGCGCGCGAAGAAATGGGGCCCGCGGCGCGATGCGCTGAACCTTACCGCCCTTGAACGCGATCGTTTCTCCCGGAAGCGGCCATCGGAATGCCCGCTCCGGTGCCAACGCGCGCAGCGCCGCGCAGACCCGCTCCGAATCCGCGCGGAGGATCTGATTCATCCAAGCGTCTTCGCCAAGGAACACAAACCCGGGGCCGCAGATGACACTCAGCTCGGGTGAATCGCCCCTTTGCCACCAGCCCGCTTCGGCCGCAATGATTCGGGCAGCGTAGTCGATTGTGTTGAGCGGCGGTATCGCGGTCATGCCGCCCTCCAGACACGACCAATCCAGCGAGTTGTTCACATGGCAGAAGAGCCCGATTCGTCCCACCGTCCTCTGGATCAGCGCGAGCGTCGCCTCGGTCGGCCAGCCGTCGACGTAGGAGAAAAAGCTGCCGTCACCGGCGCGGTCGGTGACGAGGATCTGCAGATTGGCCCATTCCTCCTCGAGCTCGTCGTCGCGGTGCTCCCCGCCGAGCAGTCGGATCGTGAGATCTCCGATCGAGAACCTATCGCCGACCGCCGCCGGTACCACGCGGAACCCCAGTTGGGCGATCACGGTCCGCATCGCGCGCGCCGACCGCTCGGGAAAAACCACGGGGATTCGCCGGTCGAGCAAATTGAGCGAGGGCAGGTTCACGTGATCGGAGTGCTCATGCGACAGAATGATCGCATCGATAGGCGGAAACTTGGAAAGCTCAAGCTTGCGCGGCGGATAGATGACCGCCCGGAACCCTGGGCTGTATTCGTCCGTGAGAAGGGGATCGATCAAGATCCGACTCGCTTCGCCGGAAACGAGCCAACCTTGATGGCCCAGGTACGTGACGGAAAACATCGCAGGGAGTGCGAATATCCGAGCGATCTGTTCGGTCGTCAAGGCGGGCGCACGCGGCCCCCAGCCTAGCGACGTTCCAAGGCCTCTAGGCGCGCCAGTAGAGCTGCGTTTTCAGCTCGCAGAAGCTCTATCTTCCCACCAGCTCCGATGCCGTCGTTGCCAAAGGCGGCGAAGAATCGATGATGATCAGCGCTGAGTTCTGCGGCGTGAGCAAATTGTCCTTGACCGGATCGCGAATGGCTTGGCTTGTCATGCGACTCTCCTCCCATCTGATTGACCGCTGTTGAAACCTCGGGTTACGTAGACATCTATGGCACTCAAGCTCTACTACGCAAAAGCTACCCGCGCCTCCCGGCCGCGTTGGCTGCTCGAAGAACTGGGCGTTCCCTACGAGCTGCAACGGATCGAGTTGGGCAAAGATAATCGGACGCCCGAGTACCTGCGCATTCATCCTCACGGCGCCGTACCCGCGTTGGATGACGACGGCACGGTGGTCTTCGAGTCCTCGGCGATCGTTCTCTACCTCGCTGACAAGTTCCCCGAGAAGCGACTCGCGCCCGAGCCGGGGACTCCGAAGCGCGGGCACTACTATCAATGGATCGCCTACGCGCTCTGCAACATCGAGCCGATCAATGGAGACATCTTCCAACAGACGAAGCGCCTCCCCGAGGCGGAGCGGCTCCCGGCAGTGGTCGAGCGGCGAAGGAAAGAGTGGAAAACGGTCGGGGCGACGCTCGAGCGCCACTTCATGGCGAATGCGTGGGCGCTGGGGGATTCATTCAGCGCAGCTGACGTCGTGCTCGGCGCGACCTGCGTTACTGCGCGCTTTGTCGGACTTCTCGAAGGCTTTCCCGCCATTCAAGGGTATGCGGGGCGTATCAGCGAGAGGCCCGCGTTCGTCCGCGCCCGGGCGGACTGAGAGTAGAGGCCCCGGCAAGATCTCCACCGGGTCGATTGTGCGCGCGATGCAGTTTCCAACGCA
>DASWGL010000417.1:0-2982 GCA_036393735.1 Gemmatimonadaceae bacterium
CAGTCCGCTGGTCGTCGACCGCGGGCCGGCGCGTTGCCCCGCCTGTCACCAGTACTTAGAATTCCGCACCGATCGGTTTGGCCGCATGGTGGAGCAATGCGCCTGCGGCCATCGCGCGTTTGTGGAACGGCGCAGCGGCAAACGTGAGGAGCCTCTTCAGTGAGTAAAGAAGTCCCTATCGAAATCGACGGCATCGTGGACGAGCTGCTGCGCAATTCCACGTTTCGGGTGACGCTGGCGAACGGTCACTCCGTGCTCGCGACGATTGCCGGCAAGATGCGGAAGTTTCGAATTCGTGTGTTGGCGGGGGACCGCGTGACGCTGGCGTTATCGCCGTACGACCTTACGAGAGGCAGGATCGTCTACAGACACAAATAACAATGATCAATGATCAATGATCATTGATTATTCTGGAGCTTCAGCTCCAGCATCGCCCCCTCATGTTCCAGCAGCCACCGTTTCGTATCCAATCCGCCGCCGAAGCCCGTCAGTTCCCCCTTTGATCCCACGACCCGATGACACGGGACAATGATCGGGATCGGGTTTCTCCCATTCGCGAGTCCGACGGCGCGCGTGGCGGCACGATCGCCGAGCTGCTTTGCGATGGCCCCGTAGCTCGTCGTGGTGCCGTAGGGAATTTGGCGCAGCGCGTTCCACACGCGATGCTCGAACGCCGAGCCGAGGGCTTCGAGCGGCAAGTCGAATGTGGTGCGGGTGCGGGCGAAGTACTCCTCGAGCTGTTGGCGCGCGCGCGCGAGCAATTCGGCAGCCGGTCCTTCAGTGACTTCCACCCAACCTGACTGGTGTGTTGGCGCGGGTCCGCGGCGCGAGGTTGGGAAGAAGACGCCGGTGATGGCCGTGTCGGAGGCGGTGATGACGAGCTCGCCGATGGGGGTGCGGAGGCGGGTGAAGGCTAAAGGCATACGGAAAAGATAATACGATGACGGGCTTCGCCGATGCTTGGAATACGTGACAGGTCTCCGCCTAGCCAGTTCGCTACGCGGCGAGTCGCTTCCGGAGTCCCATGAGTCCTGGCAACTCCAGACCGGCTCCGAGGGCCGCCACCACCAGCACGGCCGCTTCGCCGACACGAACATTCAGGCTGATGCCGGTGAGATTCAGGCCAATCGCGTAGGCGACCGAGCTCACGAGGCCGGCGACAATCCCGGCAACGAAATCGGCGCGAGCCTGGCGGCGTTGGCGCCGGCGGATCAGCGTGCCCAGGACCCCGCCGAGAATGGCCGCAACCAGGAACGGCCACGGCAATGTGTAGCGGACCGGCGCCTGACCGCTCGCAACGCCGGCGATTTCGGCATGCACCGTATTGCCTCCGATGCCGCTCGATCGCAGGCCGACTTCATTCGTGCCCGATGGCGGGATGCGAATCGTGCCCGCATCCAGACCTCCGCGATCACTCCACAGCGTGACCGTTACGGTGTCACCGCGAAGCGACATCGGAATCGTCACGCTGACTGGGGTCGCTTCCAGACCGAGGCCCTGGACGTTGGATGAAGCGGGACGGACGTCGATGCTCGGGCGATCGACGAGAATCGGGGCCGCGTAGCCTTCCGGATTGAATACGGCCCGGATTACCAGTTGCACCGTGTCATGTGGGTTCAACGCGACCACCCGCACGGTATCCCAGGGAATGTTGGTGTGCGTGATCGAAACGTTCTGCGGGACGACCTGACCGGCATTGGACGTAACCTGAAGGTCCATCCCTCCTGTACCGAGTTCAATTTTCTTATTCCTGCGGAGACTATCCTCGAGACCGATCAAGACAAGCCCCGAGAATCTGTGAGTTGCAGCATCAAACGCGAGACCGGCGCCTTCCGCGGCGACCCGGATCGTGAGGGTCAGTAGTTGTGTGCCGCTCGGATCCACCGTGATCACGCGAACGGGAAGATCGACATGCTTGTCGCGAACAGGCCCAGGTGCGGAATCTCTGGTGGCGACGGTGCCCGTGGGGATGATCACGTACTGGCCCGGGCGGAGCCTGACCGAATCGGCTTTCGTAAGTGTATCTGACGTGCCGTGATTGAGAAAGCGTGCCGTCTCGAGCGCCCTCGCGTTGACGCCGCCGTGGCGCACAATGTCAGTGCGGCGTACGAGCATGCTTTGCGCATCGCCGGCGCGAGCAAGAATCAAGAAGAACACTGCCATGATCGACAGCAAACGCGGCATTGAGACGTGCTCCGAGATGAGAACTCGGGCCAAGCCTAAGTCTGCGGACGGATGAGGCTATGACACTTTGAGCGCCACCTTGCGATCACAGGGGCGGAGCTGGATGCGTGGATGGTGCCATGATTGGTTGGAGCGTTCGTGGGCTAAGCTAATCAGAGGCGACCGCTGCCGCCGACTTCAACAATTGAGCTTCGAGGAGGCGAAAGTCCCGTGTTGGGATTGCGGCTGGCGCTTCCTACTCTAACCGAGCACCAGTCTCTTCGAGCCACCGCGCCTGATTTGTGTGGGGAGGCCACACCCTCAGTCGCTTCTCGATGGCGGCGCGGGCGTCCGCCAACGCGGCGCCTTCGTAGCGGTAACCTTGGGCCGCCAGCTTCGCTGCCTCCGCGTGTGCCTCCTCTTCCCAGCCCCGCTCGATCATGAATAACAGCTTGCAGAGCAGCACAGGGCCCCACATGTTCCGACCAATGCACTGCAGACTGTGCTCCCAGATCTGATGAACCTCCTCCACAGTAAGCAAATCGGGATCCAGGCGCGGCAGCTTACGACGAATGAGCGGCCGCCTGTGAAAGAACACGACGCTGCACGAATTCGGAACATGATGGACCGCTTCGAAGGCGTCGCGCAGGCGCCACATCAGCACGTGCGCCGTTGCGACGATCGGGTGGTGATAGCCGAAGTCCTGCTGGACGATTAGTGAGCGCTCCGGGATCAGCCTGGGGAAAAAGACGCGCTGAATGGCATTCGCCAGCGGCCAGGACTTCATGGCGTCGATGAACAAGAACTCGATGACGTCGC
>DASWGL010000418.1:0-5954 GCA_036393735.1 Gemmatimonadaceae bacterium
CGAACATCCTGGCGACGGATCCGGCTTGCGTACCACCTCCACCTGCATTCACAGATACGACCAAGATCACTGGCCCGATCTACTTCGACTTCGACAAGTCGACGATCAGACCGGATGCAGCTGCAACACTCGATGTCAAGATTCCTTGGCTGCAGGCTAACCCGGGAATGAGAATTCGTATCGAGGGTAACGCTGACGAGCGTGGCTCCGACGAGTACAACCTGGCCCTCGGCCAGCGCCGTGCGGCAAGCGCCAAGCGGTACCTCGTTGACCACGGCATTGCGGCAGATCGCTTCGACCTCGTGAGCTATGGCGAGGAGCGCCCGGTTTGCACCGAGCACAACGAAGCCTGCTGGCAGCAGAACCGTCGCGATGACTTCCGTATCGTGACGATCGGCAGCGACAAGATCGTAATACCACCGCAGGAGTAGCCCTTCTCCGGCCGGGCCTCCGAAAGGGGGTCCGGTTCGGAGACCAAAAGGCGGAGCGTCCGCAAGGACGCTCCGCCTTTCTGCATCTCCGCTTTTCTTCCTTGCGTGGCCTTTGCATCGCGGCTCGGGTCGAGGCAGGGTCTCCTCTTCGGCGCTACGCTCGTTTGGTCGGAGCCCCTAACTGCGCTCCCTCGCTCTGCTCGGTCGCGGGTCTCCTCCTCGCGCTCGCTTTGCAAAGCGCCTATGAGGACACCCTGCCTCTCCCGCTGAAATCGTTTGTGCGGCGCCTTCGGTGTCGCGGACGCTGCAGCTATTCAGTAGCCCTTTCTCCGCCACCAACTAGAATGGGTGCGGGGTCGGAACGCGGGCGATAGCGGAGTGCTTCGGCGATGTGAGCTGGTGCGATCTCGCTCACATCTTCGAGGTCGGCGATCGTGCGCGCAACCTTGAGGACGCGATGATAGCCGCGCGCGGAGAGACCAAGGCGCTCGGCTGCGGTTTGGAGGAGCGTTCTCGCATCCACGTGCACGGGCGTGCTTGCGTCGAGCCAACGACCTACGGCGAACGCGTTGCACGAGATTCCTCGCTTCCTCGCGTATCGCGTTCGTTGCGTAGCGCGGGCTCGCTCGACTCGCAAGCGAATTGACGCCGAGGAATCGGCGTTCGTCGACTTGCTCAGATCGCGGAGGGCGACTGCTCCGACCGTGACGTGCATGTCGATTCTGTCGGCCAGTGGTCCCGAGATTCGCGCGTTGTAGCGCTCGACGTCGGTTGCGCTGCAGCTACACGTTCCGCTCGGATCCGCCGCTTTGCCACATGGGCATGGATTCGAGGCGCCAATGAGAGTAAATCGCGCCGGATAAGTAACTGCCTGTGCTGCTCGAGCGATTACGACTTTCGCGTCTTCCATTGGTTGTCTCAACCCGTCGAGCACATGGCGCGGGAACTCGAGCATCTCGTCAAGGAACAGCACACCGTGGTGGGCGAGGCTCACCTCGCCGGGACGGGGTTGCGAGCCTCCGCCGATGAGTCCCGCGCTCGAGATCGAATGATGCGGCGCCCGAAAGGGGCGTGCTCCTTCGCTGACGTTGCTGCGCGCGAGAACGCCGGCAACCGAATGAATCGCAATTACCTCGAGTGCTTCCTCCTCGGTCAATGCGGGCAGGATCGTGGGCATCCTGCGCGCTAACATGGTTTTCCCCGCGCCGGGAGGACCGACTAGCAAGACGTTGTGTCCTCCCGCGGCCGCGACCTCAAGCGCCCGCTTGGCTCCCTGCTGGCCGACAACATCGGCGAAGTCGGTCGGATCGGCGCTCGGTGTCGATAAGGTGACTACGTCACGGGCCGGCGTGAGCACTCCCTTGCGCAACTCAGCCAGGAGCTCGCTGAGTGTATGCGGCGCCGAAAGCTCGAGGGCACTGACGCGGGCAGCTTCCGCCACATTGGGTGCGGGCAGTACGAGCGTCGCGACTCCAGCACGTAAGGCATGGCGCGCGATCGAAAGCGCGCCGCGCATCGTGCGCAAAACGCCATCGAGCCCAAGCTCGCCCACGAACAGTCGCCCGGCGATGCGGCTCGCGTCGAGCTGCCCGGTCGCGACGAGAATGCCGATTGCGATCGGGAGATCGAAAGCGGTTCCTTCTTTGCGGATGTCCGCGGGGGCGAGGTTCACGGTGATGCGTCGGGGTGGAACCTTGAACCCCGAATTCACGAGCGCGGCACCGACCCGCTCGCGACTTTCCTTGACTGCGCTCGCCGCCAAGCCGACAATCGTCCACTGCGGCAGGCCTTGTGCGGCGTCGACCTCGACGATGACGTCGTACGCATCAATGCCGACGAGCGCAGCCGACCGAACCGCAGCGAGCATCACTCACGTAATGTGTGCCGAGCCCGTGGCGCGAAAGCGTTTCGAGTCAACCGAAATCAGTGTTGCGCAGAACGATTGTCTCCTGGTGCTGTTAACGGATCGGTACCGGAGAGGCGGGGCGTCCTCGTAGGCGGCTTTGCAAAGCGAGCGCGAGGAGGAGACCCCGACTGAGCGGAGCGAAGGAGCGCAGTTAGGGGCTCCAACCAAGCGAGCGTAGCCGCCGAAGAGGATACCCCGACTCGACCCGAACCGCGATCCAGAGGATCCCAGTCACAGCGTTCGGTCGCACCGACACGTACGAATCAAGGCGGCACGAAACTGCGCCTTGAATACGTTGGCTGGAGACTGACTGAGTGATAGTGAAGTCGCGCTACTTATTAATTACGCTACTCGCGCTCGCAAATCCTGCGCGCGCGTTCCCCCAGGTCGGATCGACGACGGACATATTGATGGGTCGAGTCTCGGGACTCGACAGCCAGTCGGTCTCTGGTGCGCGCGTCGAAGCCACATCGACCGAGACGGGCATCACTCGCACAAAGACAACCGGGCCCGATGGCCGCTACACGATCGTGTTTCCGGATGGTGGCGGAAGCTATCGGCTGACCGTGCGAGCGATCGGAATGGCGCCCGTCACGCGCGACATCCAACGGCAGGGCGACGAAGACCGGCTCATTACGGACTTCACAATGGGACGCACCGCCACGCAGCTCGCGACCGTGCAGGTCCGCGCGGCAGCGCGGCGTGGCGATCCCACGCAGCGTCCGGAACCCGGCAACACTGAGCGCAATCTCAATCCCAATCTTATCAATCGACTGCCAATCGATGCGGGCGATCTGACCGCGCTGGCGGCGCTCGCGCCGGGAGTCATTCAGGTGCCGGGCACCGATACCACCAAGGCGTCCTTCAATGTGGCCGGTCAGCCGTCCAATCAGAACAACATCACCCTCGACGGACTCAGCTTTGGCGCGGGAAGTGTCCCATCGGAGGCGGTTCGCAACACGCGCGTCATAACGAATACCTACGATGTCGCGCGTGGTCAGTTCACTGGCGGACAAGTCGCGTCGACCACAAAGGGTGGCACCAACAACGTCCAGGGCGCGTTCAGTTATTCGCTGCGCGATCCGAGCCTCGAGTTCGTTGACGACTCCAACCCGGCGTTCGGTCAGAAGTACACGCAGAACCAGATCAGCTTCGGCGCGGGCGGACCGATCGTGAAAGACAAGCTCTTTACCTTCGGCGCGCTCACCTTCTCGCGTCGTACTGATCCGCTGCTCTCCCTGCTGGCGGCTGATCCGCTCACGCTCGAGCGGCTTGGCACCAATCCCGACTCGGTGAACCGGTTCCTGAATCTCGTCCAGGGCTTCGGGCTTCCACTCACGTCGCCGCTCGCGCCTGATGAGCGCCTCAACGACAATACGTCGGCGCTCGTGCGCGTCGACTACAACCTCGCGGAAGACCATTCCCTCATGCTGCGGGGCGACTGGCGCGGCAACACCCAGCTCGGCTCTCGCCTGAACGCGCTGGCGCTTCCGCACTCCGGCGGTGATCTCAAGGGTTCGGGTGGCGGTGGCATGATGACGCTCACATCCCACGTCGGGATGTTCATCAACGAGCTCCGCGGCTACAAGTCAGTCGACAACCGGAATACCTCCGGTTATTTGTCGGTTCCCGATGGAAGAGTGATAGTGGCGTCGGTCCTCGAAGATGGGACGAGCGCCATCTCCACCCTTCAGTTTGGGGGGAATCCATCGCTGCCGCAGGAAACGAAATCGAGCCTGCTCGAGGTAAGTGACGAGATCTCACGCCTCACTACTGCGGGCGGGCATCGGTTCAAGCTCGGCGGACTCGTCAATGAGCAAAGAAGCTCCGTCGGATTCGTCCCCAACCGGTTCGGCACTTTCACTTTCAATTCGCTCGCCGATTTTGCCGCTGGGCAACCCATTCAGTTCACTCGCACACTCTTCGCGCGCGACCAGCAATCGGCGACCAACAATCTCGCGTCCTACCTCGGTGATTCGTGGCGCGTAAGCCCGAAAGTGCAGGTGACTTACGGACTGCGCGCTGAAGGCTCGCGTTATCCCGACAAGCCGGTCTACAATCCCGAGGTTGATTCGACTTTCGGCCGGCGCACGGACAATCTCCCTTCGGAATTCCACGTCAGTCCGCGCGCGGGATTCACAGTCTTCGTCGGTGAATCTCAGTTTGGTCCGCCACCGCTCACGCTGCGCGGAGGCTTTGGCGAATTCCGCGGCACTGCTCCCGCCCAGCTGTTCGCATCGGCGCTCAACGCCACGGGTCTCACCAACGGGCAATCGATGCTCACCTGCATCGGCCCAGCGGCTCCGACCCCTGATTGGGCTGCATATCTCGCCGATCCCGCCACGATTCCCATGTCGTGCAACGGAGGCACCCCGATATTCGCCAACCAGCGCCGCAACGTGACGGTTTTCGATCCTGACTTCCAGGCTCCGCGGGCCTGGCGCGCGTCGCTTGGATTGAATCGCCGCTTCTGGGACCGTTACTCCTTCTCGATCGACGCCGGTTACGCGCGTGGTGTGGCGCAGACCGGATCAACCGACATCAACCTGGACACGATTCCGAAGTTCACCCTCGCAAATGAAGCCAATCGTCCCGTGTACGCCCCACCAAACGCGATCTCGCCGGGCAGTGGTGCTGTGTCAGTGCTCGGCTCCCGCTTGCATCCGCAGTTTGGAGTCGTAAGCCAGATCCAGTCGAATCTCCGATCCGACACCAAGCAGATCACGTTCGGGCTCAACGGAATCACCAGCAAAGGAATTCTTCTCAATGCATCGTATACGCTGACGAGCTCCTTCGATCAGTCGCAGGGTTTCGGGCAAGGCGCCGTGCAGGGTTTTGGCGGCAGCGCTGGGTCGACGGCCGGCAATCCGAACCTGTCGGAATGGGGGCGCAGCGACAACTCGCGCCGTCACGCACTTCTCGCGACGATCACCTATCCGGTCAAGCCGATACTCGAGCTGACTGCGATCGCGCGGGCGACCTCCGGCAGCTACTTCGCTCCGCTGGTAGGCGGCGACATCAACGGCGACGGTCGCAACAACGATCGCGCATTCGTCTTCAATCCGGTCGCCGCCGCTCAAGCCGGCGATACCGCGGTCGCGAACGGAATGACTCGTCTCCTCGCCAATACGTCGTCGCGTGCACGCGATTGTCTTCTCAGTCAGATGGGAAAGGTTGCGGCGCGCAGTAGCTGCTCGACCCCGTGGTCTCCCGCTCTCGATCTCCAGGCCAACATCAGGCCCGCCTCGTTCGGCCTCGATCGCAGGCTCACCATCTCGGTGATTGCGCTCAACACGCTCACGGGACTCGATCAGCTTTTGCACGGCAGCAACAATCTTCACGGTTGGGGACAGCCATCGTTCCCCGACCGCACACTTCTTTATGTGCGCGGATTCGATCCAACGACCGATACTTACCAGTATCAGGTCAACGAGCACTTTGGCGCCACCAATGGAACGCGGAACGCATTTCGTGTCCCGTTCCAGATTGCGATTCAGGGGCGACTTACTCTCGGGACGGATCCCGCACGCCAGCAGTTCAACAACGTAATTGGCCGAGGGGCGGGGGGTCGCCTCAATCCGGAGGCGCTCAAGGCGCGGATGACGCGTCTCGTGCCG
>DASWGL010000419.1:0-3281 GCA_036393735.1 Gemmatimonadaceae bacterium
GCCGCGTGGCCCGACGGAAACGAGAAGCGATCCGGTTCCACGATGAGCGCAGCACCGTCGATGCCACGCGATGGACGCGGCCGTCCCACGGTGCGCTTCACCAGTTGGACTATCAGGTGCGACAAAGTGAGCGTGACCAGCGCCTGCTCGGCCACGGCAGCGAGCGTACCACCCCAAAAGAGCGGGAGCATTACGGCGAGGACGGTGCACGTGGCGCCGCCGAGGTGCGTGAGAATCGTCCAGAGAAAGCGCGCTCGACGCGACGAGTCGACCAGTGCACAACGCAGGAACAGTGTGCGGTCGCGTGCGCCGAGATTGGAGAGGAGCATCGTCGGGCTGATCATGAACAGCTCGGGGACATGGATCGCGGAGAGCATACCCGCCTCTTCCGCTTGCGACTAAATGTCGCGGTCCCGTGTCATGGAATAGGGACAATCCGATCCCAGTCTTGTAACGAAAGGCCGCTCGTTCTCGCGCGCGCGGCACTAGGCCCCGGGTGCACGAATCTGTACACAATCGTGACAATGCGAGCACGCCTTAGTGACGGTCAACCATCAGTTTGTATCGTCTTTCTATGGAGGTTGTCTACTGACATTGGAGAAGGATTTGGCGCCACGCGTCCTTTACTGCACCGATACCTATCCGCCACAGGTCAACGGCGTGTCGGTGGTCACGGCTCGCACCGCGGCCGGATTGCGAGCGCGTGGATGGAAGGTGGGCGTGATCGCGCCCCGTTATCCGAGCCGTCCGCGGCACGGAGTGAGGCAGTTCGTCGACGAGTTCGAATCCGCAGACCTGCACGTCGAGCTACCCAGCACAGCGTTCCCGCCCTATCCGGACATTCGCCTCGCGGCGCCGGCGTATTGGAGCATCGCCCGGACGATACGAGTGTTTCAGCCCGACGTCGTCCACTGCGCAACTGAGTTCATGATCGGACGTCTCGGACAAATCGCAGCACAGCGCGCCGGAATTGCGCTCGTCACTTCGTATCACACGGACTTCAGTCGCTATGCTGAAGCGTATGGCGCTCAGAGGCTCCGCACCGTGGTTTCCAATTACATCGCTCGCTTTCACGGGCGCGCTCTCCGCACGTACACACCGTCGCGGATGGCGCGCGCGGATCTCCTCGCGCTCGGAGTTCGCGACGTCGAGGTATGGGGGCGAACAATCGATGCCCGGACCTTCGCGCCGGGGCGGCGAGACCTCATGTTCCGTCATCTGAATGGATGGGACCGCAAGTTCGTTCTGCTCCACGTTGGGCGACTCGCGGCCGAGAAGAGTGTGCACACGATCCTGGAGGGTTTCCGCATCGCGCGTGGACTGCTTCCCGCGGGAAGCGTGCATCTCGTCGTCGCGGGCGGAGGACCAGACGAGCCTGCATTGCGACGTGCCGCATCGCCTGACGTCACGTTCCTCGGCGTGCTGGACCACAAATACGCGCTGCCACAGCTCTACGCGAGCGCGGACGCCTTCGCTTTCGCATCGCTCACCGAGACGCTCGGCCTCGTCGTGCTCGAAGCGATGGCGAGCGGGTTGCCGGTGATCGCTACCCCCGCTGGTGGCGTGGCCGATCACCTGCGCCATGGCGAGAATGGTCTCGCGTTCCCAGCGGGGGACGCCACTGAGATGGCGCACGCAGTAGTGCGCCTCGTCATGGATCCCGCGCTGCGCGACAGGCTCGCGCGCGGCGCGCGCCGCACCGCCGAGTCGCTTGACTGGGAGGGGGAACTCGATCGGCTGGACGCGAGTTACCGCGAAGTTAATGCTGCACACGCGGGATTGGTGCTCGGAGGCCGGCATCCACAGAATCCAAGCAGGGCGCTGAAAGCTTTGCAGCCCCTTGGCTAGGAGCTTCAGCTCCCTGCTTTAGTATTCTTGATCCCTTCCCCAGCACGACGCGGCCGGACTCAACGATTTAGCCAGTAGGACACCTTCACGAGAAACGTGTTGGCCGGGTGGAGTCGGAACAGATCGCGCACGTCACCGTTGAAATCCTTCGTTCCCTCGAGAGAATTGAACCCCTGCCGACCCTCGTTCCACACGAGGAAGAGCGTCGAGCCAGGGTTGTACTCCCAGCGGAAGACCATATTCGACTGAAACGCCTTGAAGTTGAACCCGCCGGGATTGGCGGTGACAGAAGGATTGTTGTACGGCGCGTAACGATCGTCGTAGCTCGCGGCCCGGGGCGTCGCCGAGAGCTGGCGCACATTGCTGTAGGTTCCCTTCGACACGAAGGGCTGCAGGTATCCCTGAAGCGAGATATCCGGCGTGAATGTGTAGTTGAGGCGCGCCGTCACCGACGTCGTGTGCTGATCGAGGTGGGCAAAAGTGTAGTGCGTTCCGCCGGCGTCGGTAAAGTTGCCAAACCACTGGTTGTCGGAGATGTTGTGCGACCAGTTGAACGTGACCGCCGAGCTGAATCGCCCGAGGAACTTGTAGTCGAGCTCGGGACTGAGATTCAATGACGAGTTACGGCCACCAGATCCCTTGAAATAGTTGAGCCACATATATGGCACCAGCGCTCGGCGATCGTTGCCGTTGATGCCCATCCATGGAGCGATGTAGGAATCCTGCCGGATCGCTGGTCCGCCGCGCGCTGAACGATCATCGTAGGTGGTGCCCAGCTGTCCCACAGTTCCGCCCGCATGGAACGACCAGTTGTTCCTGAGCGTGATGTGGGTGTTGGTATTGTACGCCGCCTCGAGCGGCAGGCCGGCAGTCGTCCAGTACTGCCACCAGTTGTTGTTCAACTGAAAGCGGTTGTAGAACTTTCGCTCGTGCCGGTCGAAGAATCCGGCCCAGGTATTCCACGATACCTGGTCTGCGCGCCGGAGGTAGCCCATGTCATTGATCTCGAACCCTTCGGAGCGGCGCTGATAGTCGGTCTCGAACAAGAGGTGCTGTCCGCCGATCTTGCCGAACTTGAACTCCTCCGCATCGCCGGTGAGCCTCGTACGGTTCGGGTCGAGCGGAAGATTGGCGTCAGGACGCTGGTAGTTGTGTACGGCATCTTTCTGCATCGAAAGAATCACTGCGGGCGTTCCTTCCACGCGACTTTGATCGAGTGATCCCGAAACCTCGTAATTGTTCTTGAAGAGGCGGTGACGGAAATCGAGAGCGCCCACATAAGCCGTCTTCGCGAGATACGGAGAGGACCACGAATCGAGGCTGCGGTTCACGGCGGTGAACATTCCGCCGACGGCGCTGTTGCCGCCGCGGAAATCCTGGGTAGCCCGCACCACGCCGAAGTTCGTCCGTGGCTCGAATGTCGTGTCACCGGG
>DASWGL010000420.1:0-4340 GCA_036393735.1 Gemmatimonadaceae bacterium
TCCCTGCTTCTCCATCTGCTGGCAACGGTCGCCCGACTCGCCAGGACCGGCGAGTCGGGCGACCGTCGCCAGCAGATGGAGAAGCAGGGACGGCCAGATCGCGCATGGCACCAATCGTAACAAGCTCGCGAATTCCAGGAAATGCTCACGAATTTACAATTCGCCATGCACAGGATCAGCAGTTATTGCTTGACGAGCATCGATTCGGCGACCACGGAACGCGCGCCGCCGGGACCGGCGATGCGGGTTCCGGAAATTCTGACGCCCAGAGTTCCGGAAATTCTGGCCGTGTTGAGCAGACCCCTTCGGGTCACACACTCGCTGTATCACACAGCGGGGGAAGGGATGATCGACATGCTCAAACGGCACGAAATCCAGGTTCTTCGACACGCCGGTCACAGTCAAATCGAGGTCGCGGCGCTCGCCAGCGTCTCTCGCCGAAGCGTCCAGCGCGTCGACACTGAGGCGACCGTCACGCACATCGACGCGGCGCGCGAGCGTGAGGCACGCGGCATTGGTCGCCCCGCCAAGGCGGAGCCGTTTCGCGCCTTCATCGTGGACGTATTGGCGCGCGACGCGGATCTGCTCTCGGTCGAGATCCTCCGTCGGGCCAAGCTGAAGGGGTATGCCGGTGGAAAGACCGCGCTCTACGATCTGATCAGTGCGCTGCGGCCGACGACGGTTCGTCCCCTCGTGCGCTTTGAAGGGCTCGCGGGGGAATTCTCGCAACACGATTTCGGCCAGGTCGACGTCCGTTTCCTCGATGGGGCGCGGACGCGGGTACATTTCTTCGCGTCGCGGTTGAAGTACTCGCGCTGGGTGGAGGTCACGATCGTGCCGGACGAGTGCGCGGAGACGCTCGTCCGCACGCTGGTGGATCACTTCGCGCTCATCGGCGGGATTCCGCTGTTGGCGGTGTTTGATCGACCCAAGACGGTCGCGCTGAAATGGACGAGGGACGGACAGGTCACGGAGTGGAACGCGGTCTTCGCGGGCGTGGCGCTCGATCTCGGGCTCGGGATTGAAGTCTGCTGGCCGTCCAGCCCGGAGCAAAAAGGATCGATCGAGAATTTGGTCGGCTGGGTCAAAGGCTCGTTCTTCAAGCAACGGCGCTTCCTCGACGACGCCGATTTGCTGACGCAGCTCACTGAGTGGCGGACCGAGGTGAATACCGAACGGCCGTGCCGGGCCACCGGCGTGATCCCCGCGGTGCGGCTTGAGGAGGAACGTCCACGGCTCCGGCCGGTGAAGGTGGCGCCCGCGCACCTCGCGCTCCGCGTGCCGATCGTCGTCGGGCCCACGGCGGCGGTCATACATGACACGCATCCGTACTCGATGCCCCCCGACGCGATCGGGATTCCGGGGACGTTGTTTCTCTATCGCGATCGCGTCCGCATCGTCGCCGGCCGCTTTGCAGCGGTCCATCAGCGGCTGTTTGAGCCACACGCCAAGTCGACGCTGCCCGAGCACCGCGCCCAACATGTCGCCGCCGTTTCGGGCAAGCGCGCGAAACGCTATCTGCAGCGAGAGCATCTGCTCGCGCTCGGGCCCTCGGCGCTGGAGTATCTGACCGAGCTCACGCATCGGCGGCCAGGTATCTGGCTCCGCGATGTCGATCGCCTGCACGCGCTGCTCGCGACCTACGGAGATGACGCCGTCCGCGCCGCCTTCGCCCGTGGGCTCGCCGAGCAGGCAATCGGGGCCGAATATATCGCACATTACCTGGCGGCCACGGTGACCATCCCGGCGCCGCTGGAGGGGGATAGTACAGGTCAGCCTCCGCCACGATCGCCGCTCCTGGGGCATCCTGGCGAGTCGATCTCGCGTGACGAGCGGCTTCCCTTCGACGGAGGGCGATCATGATGCTCTCCGATCAAGCGCTCGATGCCTTGCTGAAACGGCTGCATCTCGCGAACACCCGTCGGGCGTGGCACGCGCTCACGCGGCGTGCCGAGCAGGAGGAGTGGAGCTATCGCGACTTCCTCGTGCTGCTGGTATCGGAGGAAATCGCCCACCGACAGCAGACGCGCTTGGACCGTCTCGTGCGGCGCGCCCGGTTTCCGTTTCTTAAGACGATCGATGATTTCAACTTCACGTATCAGTCGACCGTCCGACTGGCGCTCCTCGGCTCGGCGCTCGCGCCGGACTTCGTGACCGATGGGCGCTGCGTCATTCTCGGTGGGAAACCGGGACGCGGCAAAACACATCTCGCGGTGGCGATCGCGTATCGGGCGATCCAGAACGGCTTCGACGCACGCTTCGTCACGGCCGCCGAACTGATCGATGATCTCTCCGCAGCCTTTCGCAGCGGCCGGCTCGCCGAAACCTTGACGACCTACATCCACCCCGGCGTACTCATCGTCGACGAAGTCGGCTATCTTACCTACGGCACGGATGCCGCGAACATGCTCTTCCACGTCGTCAACGATCGGCACCGAAAAAAGCGCGCGATGATCTTCACCACGAACAAGCCGATCTCGGCGTGGGGCCACGTGCTGCACGATGAGGATCTCGCTCACGCGATCGTCGATCGGATTCTTGAACGCGGTCGAATACTCACGCTCGATGGGCCCTCCATGCGGACCAAGCACCTCGGACTTGACGACCCGACGTCACCTGAGGCATCAGATCAACCGGCCAGAATTTCCGGAATTGAAGCGCCAGAATTTCCGGAACCCACACCGGTAATTATGTACAAGCGTAGTTATCGTCATTAACTATCTGATTTTAAATAAGTTGTTTGAATTATTACGATGGCTATTTAGAGGCGTTTAGGAAGCCCCTCAAGCTGGTGCGTCTGCCAGTTCCGCCACTTCCGCGTTCAGAGGGACAAATGAGATGTTCCGGCCCAATCGGCTTGTTCGTCTGACAGTATGACACGGTCAACAGTGGTCTGATCTGGCGTCTCAGACTTCACAACACTTCGCAACAGACTCGCCAAATACCTCCAGCCGAGTATATGGCAGACGCTGGAGGCGGACAAACGACGCCAAGAACAAAGGGCGAGGCCAACGAACAAGACTGTGTGCATTGTAGACTCCCGCGGCGATCGGCGCGTCGGCTCTGCACGTGGTGCTCGCCATCCTCATCGGCCGGTTGGATCGCCAGGAGCGGCAGGCGATCGCGACCGTGGACTAGTAAACACTACGGCCGTTGATCGCGGGTAGTCGTATGGCTCGAACGAGTCGTCAAACTTGATATGAAGGGACCCGTTTGGCTTCTGATGGTCTTCCCTCAGGCGTCGCCAAACCTTGCCCGGATCGAGAGTCCACAGCCAGTTTACGAAATGCACGTGCGGGCCGCCCTCAAAATGGTTTCGCTTGTCGTGCCTTCTTGAATCGTATCGTCGTTCGTCGCTGTGATCGAAACAGAACAGGTGCCACCATTGGGTCCCCGGCACATAGAACGTATGGCCCACGATAGGGCCGCTGGCAGCGAACCACGCACCCAGCGTCTGAATCGCCTTCTTTCCGGCCTGACTGAACTGTCCATGCTCGCTCCGCAGGGTCGCGGCGGCGCGTGGAAGTGCCGCCTTCAGCTCAGCCGGCAAAATCTCACCAAAGTAGGCTTGGTGCTTGAAGGGCGCGGCCCGCCCGCTCTTGCACGCGAGAATCAGATCAACGAAGTCTCGCTGGTAGATCGTGACGTTGCGAGCGTACGAGCTCAGGCTTCTCTTGTCGTCAAAATTGAAAAGTGCGAGCAGCCGCTTCAAGTCCTGCTCTCGATTTCGAGGGGTATCGGCCAGCGCCTGAACGTCCATCCTGCTCAGATTTTGGCGCGGTTTCGGCTCCGCGACCTCTCAGACGCGCGTCTCGATGCAACATGTCGCAGGGCATCGAAGGCGAAGGCAACTCCTGACAGGTCGCCAAGTGCTGGGAAATCGTCGGTCCTCCGATCCTCTCCTGATCGGCGCGTTTCTAACGATTGGCTGTCATCGTCGAGACGAGTCGGGTGGATCCCCTGACCTGACAACGGTTTTGTCGTGGAATCGTGGCAGGTCCGCACCGTGAGAAACAGTTGAGTGGCAGGTTACCTTGATTGGCGCCAACAGCTCATGCAGGATTGCGCCCATGAGCCCTGCAGCAGCTGATGATCAGTACGCGCAAGCCATCGAGGACTTTGACGCGCTTCGGCAAATTCTCCCGACATTTCGGAGCGCGCGCGCATGGCTGCGTGATGCGGACTACTTTTCCCACCGGATCACGAGGTTTGTCGCGCCAGGGGTTCAGATTACGAAAGGTGTGGTTCGCGATAACGCCGTGTGTGCCTTGGCTAACAAGGGCTGCAATACACATGCGTCAATTCGAACGTTGACCGATGCAGGTAACGGCGATGACGCG
>DASWGL010000421.1:0-6105 GCA_036393735.1 Gemmatimonadaceae bacterium
CGCCACTGAAGCGGCCCAGCGGATCGTGGACGACGCCGTCCAGATCCTGGGCGGCCGCGGCGTGCTCGCCGACCATCCCGTAGACCGGCTGTATCGCTCGGTGCGCGCTTTGCGGATTTACGAGGGCACGACGGAGATTCAGCACCTCATTATCGCGGGACAGCTCGTCAAGTGAGAATCGTCACGATCGGCGGCGGGCCGGCGGCGCTGTACTTCGGGATCCTGATGAAGAAGGCGTCTCCCAATCACCAGATTACCATCCTCGAGCGCAACCGGCTCGAGGACACGTTTGGATTTGGCGTCGTGTTTTCCGACGCCACGCAGAACAATCTCGCCGCCGCCGATCCGGAGACGTACGACGCGATGGCGAGCCACTTCGCCCACTGGGACAACATCGATATCCACTACCGCGGCCTCGTGATCACCTCGAGCGGCCACGGCTTCAGCGGCCTGTCGCGTCAAGCCTTGCTCGGCGTATTGGGGCGACGCTGCCAGGAGCTGGGCGTGTGTATCGAGGTCGGGACCGAAGTGACCGATCCGTCGGTGTACGCCGATGCCGATCTCGTGGTTGGCGCGGATGGATTCAATAGCACGGTGCGGGAACGCTACGCCGAGCATTTTCAGCCTACGATGGAGGAGCGGCCCAACCGTTTTGTCTGGCTGGGGACGACTCGTCCCTTCCCCGCGTTCACGTTCTACTTCAAGCGCGATAAGCACGGGCTCTGGCGCGTTCATGCCTATCAGTACGAGCAGGGGCACTCGACGTTCATCGTCGAGACCACAGAGGCCGCCTGGCGCAAAGCGGGACTCGATCAAGCGAGCGAGGACGACACGGTCGAGTTCTGCGAGGCGCTCTTCAAGGAAGAGCTGCAGGGCCATCGCCTCCTCAAGAATCGCTCCCTGTGGCGGCATTTCGTCACGGTGCGGAACGCCGCCTGGTCGCATGACAACGTCGCCCTGGTGGGCGACGCGGCGCATACCGCGCACTTCTCGGTCGGCTCGGGGACCAAGCTCGCAATCGAAGACGCGATTGCGCTGGCGGGCGCCTTGCAGCGCCACCCCGACGTGCGCACGGCGCTCACCGACTACGAGACCGAGCGGCGGCCGGCGGTCGAGAGCCTGCAGCGCGCGGCGCAGGTGAGCCTGCAGTGGTTCGAGGACACCGAGCGCTACATGAGCCTCGAGCCGCCGCAGTTCGCGTTCAATCTGCTCACGCGCAGCCTGCGGATTACGCACGACAATTTAAAGGTGCGCGACCCAAAGTTCGTCGAAGAGATTGATCGTTGGTACGCCGACCAAGCGGCCCGACAGTCCCACTCCCCACTCCCCACTCCCCCGCCTCCTCCGATGTTCACCCCCTTCAAGCTGCGCGATCTGGTGCTCAGCAATCGCGTCGTCGTCTCACCGATGTGCCAGTACGTGGCCGAGAACGGCATGCCCAACGAGTGGCATCTCGTCCATCTCGGGAGCCGAGCGGTTGGAGGTGCGGGGCTGGTCTTCTCGGAGATGACCGACGTGTCGCGCGAGGGGCGGATTTCACCGGGCTGCACCGGAATGTACAAGCCGGAGCACGTCGCGGCGTGGAAGCGGATCGTCGACTTCGTGCACGTGAACAGCAGTGCGAAGATCGCGATGCAGCTCGGCCACGCCGGCCGCAAAGCGTCGACGCAGCGCATGTGGGAGGGGATGGACGAGCCGTTGCGCGACGGCAACTGGCCGATCATCTCCGCGTCGCCGCTGCCCTACTTTCCGTACAGTCAGGTGCCGAAGGAGATGACGCGGGCCGACATGGACGAGGTGAAATACGACTTCGTGCGTGCCGCGCAGATGTCGAATGATGCGGGCTTCGACCTGCTCGAGGTGCACTTCGCGCATGGCTATTTGCTCGCGAGCTTTATTTCTCCGCTGACCAACCAGCGCACCGACGCATATGGTGGCTCGCTCGAGAACCGGATGCGGTTTCCGCTGGAGGTGTTCGACGCCGTGCGTGGCGCGTGGCCCGATCACAAGCCGATGTCGGTGCGGATTTCGGCGGTCGACTGGGCGCCCGGTGGGATGCAGCCGGCCGACTCGGTCGAGGTGGCGCGCCTGCTGAAGGCCCATTCCTGCGACATCACGGACGTATCCGCCGGCCAGACCGTTGCCGACGCCAAGCCGCAGTATGGCCGCCAGTTTCAGACGCCGTTTGCCGAACGGATTCGCCACGAGGTGGGGATCGCGACGATGGCGGTCGGCAACATCTCATCCTATCAAGACGTGAATACGATTCTGGCCGCGGGTCGTGCGGATCTGTGTGTTTTAGCGCGCGCGCATCTCAGGGATCCCTATTGGACCAGACATGCAGCGTACGAGCAGGGCTACCCGCTTTCGTGGCCTGATCCTTACGCGACGCTCAACCGCTACAAGCCGAGACCATGACAGTCACGTACTCCAGTTATCTCAAGCTCGACGAGTTGCTTTCATTACAGCAACCGCGTCCCGGTGCGCTCGAACATGACGAGACCCTCTTCGTCATCATTCACCAAGTCTACGAGCTGTGGTTCAAGGAAGTGCTGCACGAGCTCGACTACCTGCAGCAGCTGCTGCGCGCCAACAACACCCCGCTGGCCGCCGCGACGCTCAAGCGCATCCTGACGATTCTCAAGACGCTGGTCGCGCAGATCGACGTGCTCGAGACGATCACGCCGCTCAATTTCCTGGCATTCCGCGCTCGGCTCGAGTCAGGAAGCGGCTTTCAGTCTCATCAGTTCCGCGAGATCGAGTTCATCCTTGGCAAGAAGGGCCGGCCGTCGTTCGAGCGCTACCCGGAGGGCACCGAGAACCGGAAGCGCGTCGAGCGTCGGTTCAGTCAGCCCACATTATGGGACGCTTTCCTTCATTACCTGGCGGCCAACGGATACCAAGTACCGAAGACCTTGCTTCAGAGAGATTCCAGCAAGGGGTACGAGCCCTCACCCGAGGTGCAACGGATTCTGGTGGAGGTTTACAAGAAGAATCCGACGGTCTCGCAGATCGCCGAGCGGCTGGTTGATTTGGATGAGGGCTTCATGGAGTGGCGGTATCGGCACGTGAAGATGGTGCAGAGGACAATCGGGACGAAGCCCGGCACTGGAGGGTCCGCGGGTGCTGAGTACCTCCTCACGACCCTGAATCAGCCGACCTTCCCCGATCTCTGGGCCATTCGCTCCGAGCTGTGATCAATCCGGAAGAGCTGGCCAAGCACTACACCCGTTTTCGAGTCACCGAACGCATTCTCCTGACCGGCCACTCTCATCAAGCGTGGCCCGACGTCGCGTTCGAAGCGCAGCAGCAGGCCTGGCTCGATGCGGCGGAGCTCGTGGACGATGTGTGGGATCGCGCCTTCGAGAAGGCCAACGAAGTTCGGCGTGGCTTCGCCCGCCTGCTTGACGATTCACCGGATCGGATCGCGCTCGCGCCGAACACGCACGAGCTGGTGGTGCGATTCCTCTCGGCCCTTCCTTTAAAGAAGCGTCCCAAGCTGATCACCACGGATGGTGAGTTCCACACGATTCGCCGGCAGCTCGATCGGCTGGCTGAAGAGGGCATCGAGGTTGTGAAGGTCGCAGCCGAGCCGGCGGCCACGCTGGCCGAACGACTTGCCCAGAAGGTCGATGATCGCACCGCGGCGGTACTTGTCTCGGCCGTCTTGTACACCAACGCGCACATCGTGCCCAATCTCATGGCCACACTCGGAACGTGCCAGCAGGTGGGCGCAGAATTGTTGGTGGACGCCTACCACGCGCTCAATGCGATTCCGTTTTCGTTGCCGGTGGAGGGATTGGAGGGCGCGTACGTCGTTGGGGGAGGCTACAAGTATTGTCAGCTTGGGCCGGGCAATGCGTTCCTGCGCTTTCCTGCTGACTGCGCGCTCCGACCGGTGATCACGGGTTGGTTCAGCGAGTTCACAGATCTCACGAAGGCGCCGAGTGGGCGCGTGGAGTATGGGCCGGGGCCGGCGCGGTTTGCGGGGGCGACGTATGACTTCACGAGTCATTATCGCGGGGCGGCGGTGTTCAAGTTTTTTGAGGAGCAGAAGCTCACGCCGGAGAGGCTGCGGGGGCTGAGCCAGCACCAGATCGAAGCGCTGATCGGCGGGCTCAGGGTCGAGCGTGACGTACCGCTCAGCTCTGTTGGCGGGTTTCTTGCCGTCCGCACGCGTGACACCGCGCAGATTCAAGGCGAACTTCGAAAACGGGGTATTTGGACCGATTACCGAGGAGACCAACTGCGTTTGGGGCCTGCCCCGTACGTGACAGATCGGCAGATCAGCGAGGCGATTGAGGCGTTGGGCGCTTCGCCGCGAAAAACTCTTTGATCAGCTCGGCGCACGCCTCCGCTTCAAAGCCGCTTCTGACTTCAACGTGATGATTCAGCCGCGGATGCCGCACTAGATCTCCAACCGACCCGCACATCCCCGCCTTCTCATCGAATGCCCCAAACACCAGCGTCTTGACCTTGGCGAGTACGATCGCGCCAGCGCACTGCGCGCATGGCTCGATCGTGACGTACAGCGTGCAGTCTGTGAGACGGTCAGTCTCTAAGGCCTGAAGCGCCCGCTCGATAACGAGAAACTCCGCATGATATGTGGGGTTATGTCGAGCGACGGTTTCGTTATGCGCCTCGGCGACGACCTCGTCCCCGCGCATCACGACCGCGCCAATCGGTACTTCGTCTTGAGCAGCGGCGCGCCGCGCCTGCTCCAGCGCGGCGGCCATGCCTTTAAGCACGCACCGTCTCTCGAGCGCGTTCGAACGTCAGCGAATTCCCGTCCTTGGCTCGATCGACGCGCATCCGGTCACCCTCGACGTACTGCCCCTCGAGCACTGCCACCGCGAGCGGATTCTGCAACAGCCGCTGGATCGCGCGCTTCAGCGGCCGAGCGCCGTACACCGGATCGTAGCCCTCAGCGACGAGTAGCGACTGTGCGGCAGGCGTAACGTCGATCGCGAGCTTGCGATCGGCGAGCAGCCGCTCGACGCGCTTGATCTGAATGTCCACTATCCGCGAGATGTCCTCGTGCGTCAGCGGCCGGAAGATGATGATGTCGTCCACCCGGTTCAGGAACTCCGGCTTGAACGCCTGACGCAACAGCTCCGTCACCTTCGTCTCCGCTTGCTCCCACGCGACGCCGCCCGTGCCCGCCTCGATCAAATACTGCGAGCCGATGTTCGACGTCATGATGAGCACGGTGTTTCGGAAATCGACCGTGCGGCCCTGTGAGTCGGTTAACCGGCCATCGTCGAGAATCTGCAGCAGCACGTTGAAGACGTCGGGGTGCGCCTTCTCGATTTCGTCGAACAGGACGACCGAATACGGCCGGCGCCGAATCGCCTCGGTGAGCTGGCCCCCTTCCTCGTAGCCGACGTATCCGGGCGGCGCACCGATGAGCCGGGCGACCGCGTGCTTCTCCATGTACTCCGACATGTCGATCCGCACGAGCGCGCGCTCGTCGTCAAACAAGAACTCGGCGAGCGCTTTCGCGGTCTCGGTTTTCCCGACGCCCGTCGGACCGAGGAAGATGAATGAGCCGGTCGGACGATTCGGATCCTGGAGCCCGGCGCGCGCGCGACGGACGGCGTTCGAGACTGCTGCCAGCGCCTCGCGCTGCCCAATCACACGCCGCCCCAGCTCCTCTTCGAGCTTCAGCAGCCGCTCCTTCTCCGACTCGAGCATCTTGGTCACCGGGATGCCCGTCCACTTCGACACGATCTCCGCGATGTCCTCCGCGTCCACTTCTTCCTTCAGGTACTTCTCCTTCTTCTGGATCTCGGCGAGCCGCTTCTCGAGCCCCTGAATCTCTTTCTCGACCTGCGGGACCTTGCCGTAGCTGATCTCCGCCGCCTTCTGGAGATCGCCGCGGCGCGTCGCCTGCTCCGCCTCCATGCGCAGCTTCTCGAGCTCCGCCTTCTTCGCCTGGATCTTCTGGATCGCGTCCTTCTCCGCCTGCCACTGCGCTTTCATGGCGTTCGACTTCTCGCGCAGCCCCGCGACCTCCTGCTCGATCTTGGTCTTGCGCTCCTTGGACGCCTTGTCCTTCTCCTTGGCGAGCGCGGCCAGCTCGATCTCGAGCTGCGTGATCTTGCG